>JAEEKV010000220.1 GCA_016282595.1 Lachnospiraceae bacterium | reverse complement strand
GCAGGCACCGATTCTACATTTAAGGTAACGCAGGCTGCTGCAGGCACAGCAAACGGTAAGGTTGCTTATACAGGTGAAGGTGCAAACAGCAGCGCTACGTCTGTGACGGTTGGCGGAACCATAACCGGAGCTGACGGCTCTAAGTATGATGTAGTGGAGATCGCAGCAGGTGCGCTGGAAGGTAATGAGACCATTAAGAACTTGACCGTAGGCGACAGTATTGAGACCGTAGGCGAGAATGCCTGCAAGGATATGAAGTCTCTGGAAAGTGCAACTCTCGGCAAGAATGTAAAGATCATTAGAAAGAACAGCTTTGCAAACTGCAAGAAGATGAAGACTTTCAAGGGCGGCGCTTCCCTGACTACCATCGAAGCAAATGCATTTTCAGGGGATACTGCAATGAAGACTCTGGATCTTTCCAAGTCTCCCGTTCAGAACCTAGGCAAGAACTTCTTAAAGGGTGTTAAGCCGAAGACGTTCAAGATGAATGTTAACAAGCTGAAGAAGGTAGGAAAGAAGCTTACCGGATTCACCAAAAAGAATAAGATCGTTCTTTACGCAAAGGATAAGACAACCTACAATAAGGCAGTAAAGCTCTTTAAGCGGGCAGGTGCAAAGGCAGCGAAGTATTCCATGAAGAAGGCTAAGAAGTAAGAAGCAAACAAGAAGCACAACATAAAGGAACCGGGCAGCGAGGCTGCCCGGTTCTTTACGTACATAAGTAAAAAAAACGATATCTCGTAGCAAAAACAATCCGTGGAAAGATCATCAGAAGATCAGAAGATTACCTGATCTCCACCCATCTGCTTACCAAGATTACATTTCTCCTCAGCTTCTCCAACGAAGTTGTCGATGTTGCCGGAGAAGTCGTACTCCGCAAGGCCGAAGGTCATGGTAACGCTGACGCCGTCACCCTCGAAGAAAACAACTCTGGATTTGATCTTTTCTCTCAAGGTGAACATCAGGTTATACACTTCGTCACCGTTCTTACCGGGGAAGAGGAGAAGGAATTCATCGCCGCCCCATCTGGTGGGAGTTCCCATGTTACCGATTTCGGTTTTCAGAATGGAAGCAACTTCCCTCAAAATGATATTCCCGCATTTTTCGCCCTGTGTTTCATTCAGGTTGCGGAAGTTGTCAATGTCACACATGCAAAGGGTGTAGTTGTCGCTCTTGTTAGCCTTAAGGAAGGTAGAGATGGCATTGAGGGCGCCGCCCTTGTTCATGAAGCCTGTCATCTCGTCGGTTTCGATCGCCGGAGCGGGTGCTGCCGAAGCAGCGGCTGCAGCAGGAGCAGATCCTGCGGCAGGAGCGGGAGAAACAGAAGATCCGCCGCCTTCTCCGCCTTTGCCGTACTTTTTCTTTTTGCAGACCGTGCATTCAAACATCTCAAATTGATTGCCGGGAACCGGAACCTGTCTCCATTCATGCTTTCCGAGTTTGCAAGCCAAAATTTTAATGTCAGCCATTTTTACAGATCCTTTCTCATAGATACCCCAAAAATATTTTTTTCAAGGTGATTGTATCGCATTTTTGGATATACAGCAACCTTTATTAGTGATATAATAGCAATATGGATGATAAAAAAAGACAACAATATTATATCCTATTTGAAAAAATGATCGATGCTTCAACCACCATCGGTCCTTTTTCCAGAGAGACTTTCGTGCAGATCCTGAAGGAGATCTGTGAGCTTTTCCATATTGCCAAGGGCGTAACGGAGTTTTACAGAAGTCCCGGCAGGGAGAAAGCGGGCGAAGGAGATATCTTGATCGATCATGATAACGGCAGGGGCGAGAAGGAGGTCCTGAAAAAACGGGTCAACTCCAGAACCGGAGCCGTGATCATCGGCACTTTGTATATGGCTGAGGAGGATTCTCTGGATGAGGAAGAGCTGGAGAAGGTGGATCTGATCCTGCGAGCCCTTCTTTCCTTTGTGGGAAGGAACCGCATGATCGGAGCGATCGAACAGCTTGGCTTTTATGACGATGCCATGTATCCGAATTTCCGTTCCTTTTCGCGGTATCTGGAAAAGTTGCAGGATACAGGTGTCATCGGCGGCTATACGGCGGTCAGGTACAACTTAAAGAGCTTTTCCGTGGTGAACCAGGATATCGGCCGGGCCAATGGCGATGTTGCCATGAAGCGCTATTTTGATCTGGTTAAGAGCATTATCGATGAGGATGGTATCGTCTGCAGGATGGGCGGCGATAATTTTATCGCGGTCTTCAAGGACGAACTGACCAGAAGCATCGTTGAGGTCATGAGAGGCATCCCTATCGTCTATGATAAGGAGCAGAGAAGGCGTGTCACCATTTCCGCCTCCATCGGTCTGTACAACATTCCGGCGGATTTCGGACAGAGGGATCTGAGGGAAGTTCTGGATTGTATCTCCGCGGCAGAGACTGTTGCCAAATCAGCGGAAGCAGGCTCCGTCATCTTTTATGACCAGATGCTCAAAAAGCGAAAAGAAGATATGATGCGGATCCGCCACCTGTTTCCTGCAGCGCTTGGTAATGGAGAGTTTGAGGTCTATTACCAGCCGAAGGTCAATGTGGTTACGGGGCAGATCGTCGGGGCAGAAGCGCTTTGCCGCTGGATCAGGGACGGCAGGATCATACCGCCCATGGAGTTCATTCCGGTGCTCGAGCAGAGCACGGAGATCTGTGATCTGGACTTTTTCGTACTTGATCGCGTTTGCAAGGACCTTGCCCACTGGCTTAAGAGCCATGACCATGCGGTTCGCTGCTCCGTGAACCTGTCCAGAAAGCATCTGATCGATGCGGATCTGTTGGAGCATGTGCTGGAGATCATTGATCGCAACGGTGTACCGCATGAGTATTTGGAGATGGAGCTGACGGAGACTACCACGGACGTGAAGTTTATGGATCTTCGGCGTGTGGCCCAGGGAATGCGGGATGAAGGCATCCATACGGCAGTAGATGATTTCGGTATGGGGTATTCGTCACTGAATCTGATCCGCGAGATTTCCTGGGATGTTCTCAAGATCGACCGGGGGTTTGTGCCGCTGGATGAAGAGGGTACGGACAGCATCACCTATAAGATGTTCAGACACGTGGTATCTATGGCCAAGGATATCGATCTGGAATGTATTATAGAAGGTGTTGAGACGCCTTATCAGATCAAGCTTCTTCGGGAAAATAACTGCGAGATCGCGCAAGGGTTTTATTTCGACAAGCCGCTTCCGCGGGAGGAGTTTGAAAAAAGACTGCAGGCCGGGAAATATCCGTTACCGGAGTAAGAAAGAGGCAGAGGTTGCAGGACCTCTGCCTTTGTTATGTTTGAAATCTAATTCAAATACCATACAGTATCAACTATTCCACATTGATGACTTCCCCATCCTCTGTAATAAGCACCCCGTGGATATCGGGAAGAGACTCGATATAGGCCTTTGCCTTTTCACACCCAAGGATGAGACATGCAGTGGAAAGGGCATCAGCCTCCATGGAATTGTTACCCAGAATAGTAACAGAGGAAAGGTCCGTTTTTACAGGCATTCCGGTATTTGGATCCAGGATGTGGTGATACAGGGTATCTCCGATCTTAAAGCACCGTTCATAGGTGCCGCTGGTGGCGGCGGTGCAGCAGGCGCCCTCTGCATCGGAGAGGGTAACAGTTGTCACATAGTCGCCCATATCCGCAAAGGGCTTTTGAATCCCTACGGAAAAGCCGGAACGATCCGCCTTGGAACCGATGGTCTGCACATTGCCCCCCAGGTTAATGGTGGCGTTTGCAACTCCTTTTTCAAGATACAGGCTTTTGATCTGATCCGCAATATAGCCCTTGGCGATGAAGCCAAGATCTATGGCAGCCTCGGGATCCTCCAGCCTTACCCGGTTGCCGTCAACGGTAATGGTTTGGTAATTGACGTGGGAAAGGGCTTTTTTCAACCGGTTGGCCGGGGGCAGTGCCGCACCGGTCTCATCGGCATGAAAGTCCCATAGGTCGATGACGGGAGCCAGGGTAATATCGATCTGTCCGCCGCTGGATTTGCAAAAGGACAGGGCACTGTATAAAAGGGTTGCGGTTTCGGGAGAAACCTCTGTCCATTCACCCTGTGCGTGGTTGATGCGATAAAGATCGCTGCCTTCCACAGTGGGAGAGAGGAGATTTTCGTATTCCCTGCATTTTTCCATTCCTTCGTCCAGAAGGGCGCTTGCCGCATCCGCATTTTTCTTTGTATCATAGATCGTCAGCGTCACCACTGTATCAAAATAGAAATCGGTTTTGGAGTAGGGGACTGCATCCTGTTTGCCGCATCCGCCGAGAAGCCCCAAAAGTAAAGCAGCGAGGACGAAAACTTTTATAGTGGTTTTCATAGCAAGTATCCTTTTTCATACACGTTTTCTCTGCTATTATACTCATCCTGCCGGGAATCTTCAATCCATTTGCCTAAATGGCACATTTTAGATGCAATATACGATGAAAAACAGTATAATTCAAGCAGTAAAGATTTAAGCCGGTTGGTTTTTGCACCGAAAAGTGGTAAAATAATGGGGATACAATATGAAAGAAAATGAAGATAATAAGATAGGGCAGGGCTAATATACACAGCTTTAATGGAAAACGTTCCGGGGATCGCTAAAAAATAACCTATGAGACTGACAGACGATTTTAACGAAGATGATAAAAAAGCAGGCATGCCCATGATCTATATGATCCTGGGGGCGGTGGCCTTTATCCTGGTGGTGGTCGTTGCGGTTGTGATAGCCAATGATAAGGGACACCGTAAAAGAAAGCCCGGGGTGCAGACTCAGCAGGCGCTCCTTGAGGGTGGGCAGCTTGCCGAGGCCTCTGCAGGTGGCGAAGGCATTGAGAATGATGGCCTTCGAGCCGATGATCTGGACTTTTGGGACATGTATAAAAAAGACAGCTCCGTTTCGGAGGACCGGGTGATCCGTGATACCTCCTATGAGGACCGGCTCAAGGAGATGGAGACTGAGGAAGAGGAAAAGAATAAAGAAGAGGATCTTTCCGAGGGCGGTACCAAAACAAAGGTCATCCGTCCCGACGGCGCAGAGCAGTGGATCATGATCAACGCCTATATCACCCCCAATTCCTACAAGGAAGAGGGCTTTGTGTATAAGGATCCCATGATGAAATACTACACCGACGGCAAGAATGTATCATACCAGGGGCTGACCTTGGATGAGAGCTGCGGCGTAGTAGATTTTGCGTTGTTAAAAGAGGCAGGGATCCAGTTTGTTATGCTGCGCTACGGCTATCGGGGCTATGATTCCGGCACCGTCAAGAAAGACGCCATGTTTGAGGATTACTTCACCGGAGCCTCAAAATCCGGCATGAAGATCGGTATTTATTTTGAATCCGCGGCAACTACCCAGGATGAAGCCATCGAGGAAGCGGCCTTTATGTTAAAAGGCCTTTCCAAGGCAGGGCAAAAGGAAGAAAAGGTCCAGGATGTAAGTCCCATCAAGCTTCCGGAAGGCGGGGATACAGCCCAAACCGCGGATCAGAATAACGACCGGAATAGTACCCAAAACGGCGGTGAGGGAGAAGATATCACAGATTCCATCGTAGTGGAGCAGATCGGGGATCCCATTACAGTAGATGAGGGACCGTCTCTTCCGCCCGAAGGAGAGCTTGCGGCAAACGGGAGCATTACAAAGAATGCAGCCATTACCTATCCGGTGTGCATTAAGATGGGACAGCCCTCCAATCACGCATCCCGCACGGATAACATTCCAAAGACCATGATCAGTTTGATCGCCAAAACCTTCTGTTCTCTGGTAAGAGACGCGGGCTATCACGATTGTGTCTGGGGAGATAAATACTGGCTTATGAGAAGAGTGGATCTGACTCAGCTGGATCTGAAGACGGAGATCATGCTGGAGCAAAACGGCCAGAGTCCCGATTATCCCTACAACTTTGCCCTTTGGCAGTACCAGGCAAACGGGAAGCTTTCCGGGGTAAAATCAGAAGCGAGAATGCTGCTTTCCTTTGTGGATTTCGGATCTAGCTAAGGCCCTTCAAAAGGGTATCCGGCAGATTGATCCCATCGTAGATCTCAGCATACTGCCGACCACTGAGGCCTTCGATGTAGTTCACGGGAAAGCTTTTGGAAAGACCCTTAAGATGTACGTGATGGACAGCTGTGTTGTAGGCAATGGCGGCAACCTCCGGGGTGTCGAAAAAACCAATGATACGGTTGCCCTTTATATGGAGCAGAGCCTTGTAGCGGTATTGGCCGAAGCTGCCCATCCGAAGGACCCCGTGATAGGGATTGATGATCTCAATATTGGAAAAGCGAAAATCCGTATCATCTCCGTTGATGAAACGGTAATCCCGTCCGCTGACGGCGAAGGGACGGATCCCGTAGCGGCTGCGAATGTTGACCTGCATTCCGTAATCGGCCACAAACAGGTGGCTGCCCCGTTTCATGATCTTATGGGAGGCGTAGTAAAACAGATCCTCCTTATCAAAGGTCAGATGCTTTTCCGCAGACAGATAGTAGAGGAAATACCGGGGATAAATGTAGATCGGCGTAGGCAGATACATACCGTTATCCCGAAGATTCAGAAGTGTAACGATTTTGGAAAAGGGCAAAACCAGAGTCCGGCAAAGAACCTCCAGATCCTCGATCCGGAAGGCTTCCCGGTCAGACAGGATTTTTTTTCCCTCCAGATAGGCCTTGTGAGCCCCTGTTTGGGAAGGATAGCTGCCCAGTGAAATATGCCGTCCTCCGTGGGTCAGAGAAGCACGATAGGATGGAGTGTTGTTTTTCAATTTGGTTGGATAGACGCCCTGTTTACTCATATGTGCATTGTAACACAGGAAGGCCTTTTTCTCAAACAAATTGCAACCGATTGGAGGAAATTCCCCTTTTTTGGATAAGAGCGTTACAAAAGCGCCCATAAATTTCGAAAACACATAGTTTAGAAAATGAACGGAGGATAAAAACATGCCGCTTACACAACAACAATACACCAAACTCAAAGACCTTCTTGAGGTTGCAAGACAGCTTCAGTCAGAGGACAGAATGAAGGATAATACAGATTATGTGGATGCACTTTTGAGGCAGACAAGTGATCCTGTAAAACAGCAAAAGCTGACTCGTTTAAAAGAGATCTTTTCTTATAAAGGTAGCCGCTATCGGGATGATGCAGCGGAATTAATACGCGAGCTGGATTCACTCATGACCTACAAGAATGATCTGCAGTTTCAGAATGACCATGTGGAAATGATGAATAAGCTGAAGAATTATTTTTCCCTGTTCGATAGTTATTATGACACGCTGAATGAGGTGTTGGAGAATGCGGACGGGTATGATGTATTGCACGATAAGCACTCGTCCTTTACAAGGCATGTCGTTCCTTCGGTGACCAGATTATCAAATCTCTATGGGGAATTTTTGCCCATCTATGAGACGGTTCCCATCCAGAATATGGAGGCAACTATAAACGATCTCAAGCAGACGGAAGCGGAATACTATACCCTTGCCAATGCGGTGTATCAGAAGTATGGAGATCAGATGGACACCTTACCCAGCCGGGACAGGATCAATCAAGTGAATGAAATGTTTTCCGCATCGCAGCAGAAGGTGCAGAAGCTTGCCGGACAAAAGGATGTCTATAAAGCACTGTATGATAAATATAAAAAGGATTTGGATAACGTAAAGAAGAGGGAAGATGAGAATAAGAGACAATATCAGGATGCAAAGACCAAAAGAGACGAATGCTCTGCGCGTATTGAAATGGTGAAGAAGAATAAGGCCAGATACCAGAAGCTTGAAAAAGAGCTCGATACTTTGCATCAAAGATATGAGCATAAAAAGAAGGAATATGAGAATGCCCGTGATGCGCTCAACAAGAAAAAGGAAGCTGCAAACGAGATCGATCAGTATCTGTCAAACCTTTCCAAAAAGCATTCAACCGCCAGCCAGAGCCAGCATACGAATGAAGGCAAATACAAGGAGCGCGCGAAGACTTATTATGAGTTGAAGAAGGAGGCATTTTACTGGAAGAAAACCCTGGATCTTGCAAAAGAGATGAAGGAGTTTACCAATAAGAACGGCTATGTGTCAATGGTTCTGTTTCCGGATTTTGGTGGCAAGATGAAAATGAGTCCGATTGAGACGCAGAATATGAAGGAGGCGTATGAGCAGGGCAAGGAGCTTTTGAATAAGATCAAGAAGACCTATCCCGGAAAGCATGGGGCCAAATACACGAAAACGGATGAGAATGCCAAGAATTATATAAAGGTGGTTGATCGTCTGATCGAAAAGGCGCAAAGGCGCTATGATGAGTCCATGGCAAATCTGGAAAAGGATACCACTTATAAAGCAGGAGTTCGTCATAACGATCTGCAGAATGCACTCAACAGCAAGATCGATATCTTCAATCAAAGTGGGAAGCTCGATGAAAAGAATGCTGCAGAAAAAGAGATGGACAAGCTGAACAAAGAACTGGTGGAGTTAGAGACCGAGCGCTATAACAAGTCCATTCCCGATTCCAAAATGATCGACAGCTGGATCGAACAGAAATACGACCAGGATCAGGTGAAGCTGGACAAAGAGGAGATGGAAGTTGATAAGGCCTATATGGACACCTGTATGGTTGCAGATGATATTAATCTGAAGAAAAAAGAAATGGAGGATCTGAAACGGGACACCTATTTGAAGTGCAACAGGGCATATATTGAGATCAATGAAAAATACGAGAAGGACGAGATCAAAGACGATGAATATAAGCAGATCCAGGCCCAGATCAGAAACTCCAAGGATGCACTGGATTGCGATTTTGACAGACTGATGGATGATCCGGCCAAAAATATGGAGGAGCTGGATGTTAAGATCAAGGGCTGTGAAGTGACGGCCAAGGAGCTGAAGGAGGATCGCATAGCTGCAAAACAGGGAATGGAGAAGAACAGCGAGGAAGCCTATAATAACGCTGTGGCTGAGGCAAACCGGGCACTGGAAAGCAACAGAAAAGTGAAAACCGAAATGGAGCAGAAGATCAAAGATTTGAACGATCTGCATACGCTGCATAATTCCTATGCGACGAAGACCGAAAAGGCCATTGCGCAATATGATACCTTTAAGAAAGACCGTAAGCAGCTGACAGCGACGAATATCAGTTCCATGTGCGGCAAATACTTAAGAGATTACGGAAAATCCAGATCCTGGATCCATAAGCTTTCCTCCGACAGTAGTGAGTATAAGGCGATCAAGACGCAGCTTGAAAAGCTCCAGGATCCCGAAGCGGTTAAGGCGATGTCCAGCACACAGATCAACAAGATACTGACGGATCTGAAAACCGCTTGTGACAACTACCTGATCGCAAAAAGAGCCCAGGACGAAGAGACCTTCCGGATTGAGGCATTATCCACCAACCAGCGCACCTACAGAATATTTTTTGCCAAAACGGTTATGGAGTATTGCACCAATCAGCTGAACGCCAACAAGGACATAAAGGTGAATCTGGGAGCGGGAGCAGATGGCTATATGCAAAGGCATAAGGAAAACCCCGCCAAGGTCACAAATAACATGGATACGCTGCTGAAGCAGATCAAAAAGGCCGGATCTGACAAGAAGCTTCCGAAGCCGGATCCGGAAATCAAAGTCAATGACAGGATGAGGCTGCAACGTCTTGCGAACAAAGCTCCGATGTGATGCAACCGGATGCGAATCTTTACCCTATTAGGTATAGAACGATAAAAACAAACAGCTTTTACAGCAGGAGGAAAAACAAATGCCAACACCGATTTTAACAAACGAAGACGTAAAGGGATACAAGGCAATCGCACACAGCTTCAAAGGGATCAAGACAGACCGCTTTGAGGAAGCACATGCGTATCTGCAGCGCTATATTGATAGAAACAACAGATCACTGGAGCCCAAGGTCGTTCAGAAGGTTGCAGCCGCGCGTGTCCTTTTGGATGTGTTTTCGGACGATGGACAGCTGAAACGAACCATTAAAGCGATGCAGAAAAGCACGATCGATTCGGAAATTGACAATGCCTTTGACGGCTACAGGATCAATGAGGAAGAGAACGTACAGCTTGGGTTGTTTAAGGGCTCAGGATTTTATCAACATCTGGAAGGCTTAAAACGCTTAAATCCCGTTACCCAGCAGGCCAATCATATCGAGGCGGTGGAAACGGCTATGAATACCTTCCTGGAGGAAGAGGATTTTGGAGAGTATCAGGCAGAAGATTCTCCCATCCGGGCACTGTTTCCGGCTGTGAAAACGGCAGCAGAGGCTTACAGAGGGGTTCAGGTATTAGAAAGAAATGCCGAAAGAAGGTCCTATGCAGAAGAGGATATTACAGAGAAGATCAAGGACGGATGGAACACGGTAAGCCAGGAAACCGGAAACGATATTTATGCTGTATATGGCAATTTGAATCTCGGATTGAAGGATAATGAGGAACAGCTTACCAATCTGTATCACCAGATCGAGGATCTTAACAGGCAGATCAAAGAAGCGGAAAAGCAGCTGGATGAGGAAGCGTACAAGAAAGCAAAAGCCAAGGAAACCATAGATACACTCAAGCCCCTGATGGAGGAGTATGAAAAAGATCTGGAAAGAGAAAGTAAAGAGAATAACTATGCCCTGAAAGCGCAGGAGCTTTCAAGAAAGAAGGATGTCTTCAGAAAGGCTTTCAAACCTTTATCGGAGGCACTCAATGAGTTTGAGGGAAAACCGGAAGAGAATTATCTGACACAGATTGCCGCATTGCAGCAGGAGGTAGAGCAGGCACAGAGAGAATATAATGACGCAGTTTCAGATACGCCCCGCGCAAGAATTGAAAAGCTGGTCAAGGATAGCGGCGGTAGCAACGAGCATGTAGCACCTCTTTTGGATTGGTATAATGCAGAGATTGAAACCATGAAGGAAGTAGAGCGTTGGACAAGAGTCAAAACCCTGGTGGAAGCTGCTAAAAATGAGCTTGGTGCCAACAAGGATGCCATGCACTTTATCTTTGGGGATCCGGATGTGCAGGCGAATGGATTTGAAGGACTTCAGAAACAGGGGAATCATACAAAGGATTATTCACGCGCAGTAGAGATCAAATCTGAACTGAACAGCATTCTCGAAAAAGGAGAAGATCCATTTAAGTATAGTGGAAAAGGAAGTTTGGATTCCAACGTCCAGACCGTACTCAAGGGGATCGACCAGAAAATAGAGGATGCCAAACGCTTCAAGGCCAAGAATCCGATCCAGATCACGCTTGATAAGGTTGCCATAGCGGAAAAGGAACTGGAGCAGGTTCAGAAAGAGGTTCAGAGAAAGGTAAACAAGCATTCCGAAAAGAAAAAATTCGTGGGTGAAGAAGCTGAAAAGAAGGAGAGAAACAAGAAAAAGAACGAAAAGAAGACCGAAGAATCCGTCAGTCATGTGATGGAAGAGATGCAGAATAAGGTGACAGCACTCGCAAAGGTAAAGTCAGAGCTGGCAGCACAGGCCATTTCCGGAAAAGTAGTGAAATCGGTTGCCGATATTGCAAAGGAATTTTACAAAAAAGGAAATAAGGATATTGAAACGGCTGAGAAAAAGCTCAACGATAAAAAGTTTGCCCTTGGCAAGCTGAAGAAGAAGCAGGAGGCCCTTGATAAGGCTTTTGCCGATATGGATCAGTTCGATGAGCTGACATCTGCCGACGTGTACCAGAAGGCTAAGAGGAATTTAAAGAGTGCACAGCCGAAGCAGGAGGATTCTGTGAAAACAGAAGCTTTTAAGGAGCCGTATGAGGAGATCCTGCATGCGAAGGTGCAAGACAATAACAGTAAGATCCTAGAACTTCAAATGAGTGTCAACGGGGCAAAGGAGACGATTAAGAAGGCAGAGGAAGACATCAAATCGGCGCAGACAGAGCGCCTTTTGCAAAACTTAAGTGAGCTGAAGCAGGAAAAAGAGTCGCTTACCATAAAGCATACTCGCTTGGCCGCAAAGGTAAATGCCTTGCGGAAGGCTGCAACCAAGGCGGCGAATCGGATGAAGCCGCTCTATGATGAGATGAATCAGGAGTTTAAGGCCCTGCCTAAGGAAAATCATGAGTCTGTTTATTCCAATTTATACAAACAGATCGAAACCTTCCGGAAGGATTATAACAAGTGTCTGCGGGAGGATTACAAGCAGGATACTGAGAATAAAAACAGTCCGGAGTACAAGAGGATCATGACGGCTCTTAAGGGATTCGGGGAGAGCTATGAGGAGTTTAAAGCCCTCTCGTCCCAGGAGATTGCCGGGAAGATTACGGCGCTGAAGGAGGCTTCGGAGAATTATACCAGGGCAAAGAACGGACAGCTGTTCCACTGGAAGCCTTCACCCCAGAGAAAGTGGCGTCTTGATTTTTCCGACAGGATCACGGGCTTTTGTAAAAGACAGGCAGAAGTGCTGCCTGAACTGGAGAAAGCAAAAGAAGCGCAAAAGATTGAGAAAAACATTTCACAACAGGTGTTGGCTGAACAAAGGAATGATCCCGGTGTGATTTTGAAAGAGAATGTTGAGCGGGCCGCTTATTACGAGGCCGGGGATAAGGTTCTGCTTCGGATTAGTTTAAAATCCGACAAGGCAAATAAACTTTCTGCCAAGAGCCAGAAGATCAGAGACAAGATCGAAATGATGAAAAACGGGATCTTGAACAATGTTAAGAACAAGCTTGCGGAAAAGAATCTGACTGCACAGGATAAAAAAGACTATCTGGCTACCATGTTCCTGGGATTTCGCTATCTGAAAGATGTGGAAAAGGATTTTTACAATTTAGCTCAGGCAAATATAAATCCGGAAGCACATTTGGAGAATATCGACCAGAAACTGAAATCTCAAAAACTGAAAGATTTTTCCGATAAAGCGGTAAAGGCAGTGGATATTTTAAAGATCAATGATAATGATGATATGATGATGCTGCCCTATGCGGTGGAGGCGGAACAGCTTGCTGACAAGATCAAAGACATAAATGAACTGGAGTTTAAAACCCCTGATCAGATCATGGATCTTGCATGTGCCAGAAAAAGAGAGGAAGAGGAAAAGAAATATGCAGCAGAGCGCGTGAAGGCAAGATTGAAAAAGGAAAAACCTGTGGAAAAACAGATCAAGTTTTCAGAGCCTTTGAATGATCAGATCGTACAGGCAGGCTTTAAGCCGAAGGCCAAGGCACAACAAAAGGCAAAACCGTCGAAAAAGAATCCGGTATTATAAGAGATTGACAGGGGGCACGATAGGTGCCCCCTGATTCTTTTCTTGCACTTTTTCCGGATATTGGGTAGAATGTTAGGGACTTTTAAATCATTAGCAGCAGAAAAGAGGAATCAAGATGGAAGTGTTATATAAGAGTACCAGATCAGATATGGCGCCGATCAAGGCGTCCGAGGCTATTTTAAAGGGGCTTTCAGATGACGGCGGACTGTTTGTCCCCACCGCCATTCCCGCTCTGGATAAGAGTTTTGCGGAGCTGTCCCAGATGAGTTATCAGCAGGTGGCATATGAAGTGCTGAAGCTTTATCTGACAGACTTTACCGGGGAAGAGCTGAAAGACTGTATTGCAAAAGCCTATGACAGTAAGTTTGATACCCCGAAGATCGCACCCCTCAGAAAGGCCCAGGGGGCATATTACCTGGAACTGTTTCACGGAGCGACCATCGCATTCAAGGATATGGCACTTTCCATTCTGCCTCATCTGATGACCACCAGTGCGAAAAAGAACAACGTGAAAAATGAGATCGTGATCCTCACCGCCACCAGCGGGGATACCGGAAAAGCGGCCCTCGCGGGCTTTGCTGACGTACCCGGCACCAGGATCATCGTGTTCTATCCCAAGGGCGGTGTTTCCGCTGTCCAGGAAAAGCAGATGGTGACCCAGAAGGGAAATAACACCCATGTGATCGGTATCAACGGCAACTTTGATGACGCCCAGACCGGTGTAAAGAACATTTTTAATGACAAAGCGCTGGCAGCGCAGATGGAAGAGAAGGGCTTCCAGTTTTCCTCTGCCAATTCCATCAACATCGGAAGACTGGTACCTCAGATCGCTTACTATGTATATGCTTATGCACAGCTGGTAGCTGACGGACAGATCACAGACGGGGAGAAGATCAACATCTGTGTACCCACCGGAAACTTCGGAAATATTCTGGCTGCCTACTATGCAAAGAAAATGGGACTTCCCGTAGAGAAGCTGATCTGTGCATCCAATGAGAATAAGGTACTCTATGACTTTTTCGCGTCCGGTACCTATGACAGAAACAGGGATTTCATTTTAACCAGCTCACCTTCCATGGATATTCTGATCTCCTCCAATCTGGAGAGATTGATCTACTTTGTAACAGGGGAAGATGCAGCAAAGAACGCAGCCTTTATGCAGCAGCTTTCCGGAGACGGCGTGTATGAGATCACCGATGACATGCGCGCAAAGCTTTCCGATTTTTGGGGCGGCTGCGCTACCGAGCAGGAGTGCTTTGGGAAGATCAAAGCCCTGTACGAAGCAGAGGGCTACATCATCGATACCCATACCGCAGTGGCTGGTGCCGTCTATGATGCGTATGTGAAGGAAACCGGGGATCAGGCCAAGACTGTCATCGCTTCAACAGCCAGCCCTTACAAGTTCTCCCGCAGCGTTATGACAGCCATCGATGAAGCTTACAAGGATCAGGAGGATTTTGCCCTCATCGATGCCCTTTGTGAAAAGAGCGGCGTTGCCATTCCGCCTGCCATCGAGCAGATCCGCACCGCACCCGTTCTGCATAACACCGTATGCGGCAAGGATGAAATGAAGCAGGCAGTTTGCAGCTGGTTGGGGATTTAAACAAACATACTAAGAAACACTTATGGGGCGTGACTATGTTCAGTGACAGCTTCAGGAAAAAATGGGGTTTTCAAGTAAACGTAAGAAATATTCTTTTGATACTGTTGGGTACCGTGATCAATCTGGTGGGAAGCAATGTGGCTCTGGAGCTTGAGCTTCCCTGGTGGCTGGATTCTATCGGTACCTTTATCAGTGCTGTCTTTTTAGGGCCCATCGCAGGCGCCATCTCAGGTGCTTTGATGAATGTGGTAAAAAGCTTCTATATTCCGGGGCAGATCTGGTTTTGTATTGTCAGTATCTGCGGCGGTCTTGCCGTAGGGCGTTTTTTCCCGAGACACAGAAAAATTGATTCTTTCTCCGTTATCGCCACCGCTATGTTGGCGGGCTTTGTAATGACGGTTGCCAGTACCCCTCTCAATCTGTATTTCAATGACGGTTATACCGGGAATGCATGGGGTGATGCCCTTACCATCATGCTTTCCGACTATATGAACATGAAGGCTTTTCGCTGTTTTATGGGAGGGCTTTTGGTAAACATGCCCGATAAGGCTATCAGCATCATGATCGCCCTCACGGTGCTGTATATCGCAAGGAGACGAAAAGGAGAGCTGGAGGGGGAGAGCACTTCCCGAGTTGATTCTGAGGGATCAAATTATGTAAGTGAGAAGAAAGAGAATGAGAGATTAGATAATAATTCGGTGGTATCCATAGGAAAGGAAAGAGGAAGAGGGACTGAAAAGAAAATTGAGAAAATATTGAGTTTATTCCTGGCGGTTTCTTTTGCTGGAGTGGCGATTTCAAGTATGCCCGCAAAGGCAGCCGCTGACATCAACTCCGAGTATGCTGCAGTTCTTTACGGCGTGGCGGACGGCCTGGTTTCCACGGAGATCACCACCATTGAACAGACCTTAGATGGTTATATCTGGGCGGGGGCGTATTCCGGTCTGTATCGTTATGACGGAAAAACCTTTGAGCAGATCCAGTTGGATAGCCGCATCAACAACGTGATCGATCTGTTTGAAGACAGCAAAGGACGCCTTTGGATCGGCACCAATGACAGCGGTGTAGGCTGCTATGACATCGCTACGGAACAGCTCACCTTCTATACCACAGAGGAAGGTCTTCCGGCAGATGCTATTCGTTCCATTTGTGAGGATGAGAAAGGAAGCATTTATGTCAGCACCACCTCGGAGCTTTGCCGGATTGATGAGGGTAAGATCAGTGTTTATGAAGAGTTTCCCAAGATCCGCTGCGTCTATTCCCTAAAGCTGCTTTACGGCAGCCGCATTATGGGCGTTACCCAGGACGGACTTCTTTTCGTTATGGAAAATGATAAGGTGATCTTTGAAAAGGTAAATGAGGATCCTTCCGTTTCCTATACGGCTGCAGCCTGTGGTAAGGGGAAGGACGTAATCGTGGGTTCTTCTTCGGATAAGCTTTACTGGTTTAGACAGGATGAAGCGCAGGGGTTGAAGGAAGCCTGGGATAAGACCTTCAAGGGTCTGGGCTATGTAAATTCCATTTCCTATTCCCCCCAGGCGCAGGGATATCTCATCGGTTCCTCCATCGGCCTGTTTCTGGCGGATGGCTCGGATCAGCTGACAGATCTTTCCCAGGATAAGTTCTATCAGTCCGTATCGGATGCCATTACGGATTCCCAGGGAAATCTCTGGTTTTCTTCCTCCAAGCAGGGCGTTTTGAAGTTTTCGCCGTCCCCTTTTACTCTGGTAACCCAAAAGGCGGGTATGCCGGAAAGCGCTGTGAACGCCATGCTTCCGGATGGAAATCATTTGTATGTGGGCTGTGATGACGGCCTGTATTATCTGGATCTTCTGCATAACTGGCGGGAAGAGAATGCGGCCACAAAGCTCCTTGGGGGGCACAGGATCCGGCATTTGATGAAAGATACAAGCGGCAATCTCTGGATCTCGGTGTATGGCGGTAAAGGTCTGTATCAGATGAGCCCGGATGGAAAGATGGGCATAACGGGAGAGGATCTGGATGGCCTTTGCGGCAGTCGGTTCCGTTTTGTTATGGAGCTTTCAGACGGCACCCTTTTGGCGGCATCCACCGAAGGCCTGAATTTTATCAAAGACGGCAAAGTAGTATCCGTCATCACCAATGAGGACGGCCTTGGAGCCCAGGTGCTTACGGCAGTGGAAACAGAAGATGGTGAGATCCTGGCTGGTACCGACGGCGGTGGGATCTGTCGGATCCGGGAGCAAAAGGCGGCAGGTACCATCGGGTCCGAGAAGGGCCTTTTATCCCTTGTAGTGCTGCGCATCGTGCGAGGAGAAGGCGGATACTTTTACGTTACCAGCAACGGTCTGTATTTCCAAAAGGATGGGGAAGAAAGCTGCCGTAAGCTGGAAGCCTTTCCCTACAACAATGACTATGACATCTATATTTCCAGGGAGCGCAACGCCTTCGTCAGCTCCAGTGCCGGTATTTACGTGGTAAGAGAGGACGCGCTTATTGAGGATGCCGGATATGAGCCCATCCTGCTAAACGCCTCCAGAGGCTTTTTAACCACATTGACGGCTAATGCCTGGAATGGCATCGACGGGGATTATCTGTATCTTTGCTGCAGCGACGGCGGATGCCGTTTGGATACGGCGGGCTTTAACAGTTTGGATGAAACCTATGAGATCACTCTTTCATCGGTAACAGAGGAGATGAATCAGGTAAAGCTTTTAGGGGGTGTGTATCAGATCCCTGAAGGCCGGGGGAGACTTCGGATCATGCCGGCGGTTTTGAACTATGCCATTTCCAATCCTTACGTATCCCTGCAGCTTATGGGGACTGACGAGCAGCCTGTTTTGATCCACCAGAACGAGATGCGGGATCTGATTTACACCAATCTGCCTTATGGGGATCATGTGCTGGAGGTAAAGGTCATCGATGAGCTCTCCGGTGAGGTGAAAAAGGAAAAGACCTTCCGTTTCCACAAGGACGCCCAGCTTTATGAAAAGACCTATTACCGTGTGTATCTCATTGCCGTAGCAACCATGCTGGTAGGATTTCTGGCCTGGATGGTGGCAAAGATGGGAAATATGGCTATCATCAACAGACAGTATGAACAGATCCGACAGGCCAAGGAAGAGGCGGAGTACGCCAATCAGGCCAAGTCCCGGTTTTTGGCGAATATGTCTCATGAAATCCGAACCCCCATCAATGCGGTGCTGGGTATGGATGAGATGATCCTTCGGGAAAGCAATGAGCCGGAGATCCGATCCTATGCATCGGATATTTATTCTGCCGGAAATACTTTGCTATCCCTTATCAATGATATTTTGGATTCCTCCAAGATCGAGTCCGGCAGGATGGAGCTGCAGAATGCTGAGTATGAGACCGCAGAGCTTCTTCGAAACCTAAAGAACATGATCGGTCAGAGAGCCGCCGCCAAGGACCTTGCCTTTGTGGTGGAAGCAGATGAAAACCTTCCCTGTAAGCTGTTCGGCGATGATGTGCGGATCCGTCAGGTCATTACCAATATTCTGACAAACGCTGTGAAATACACCCATGAGGGAACCGTAACCCTGAGAGCTACGGGGCAAAAAGATGAGGATCTGGTTAAGCTTCGTATCGAGGTGGAGGATACCGGAATCGGTATCAAGGAGGAGGACCTTCCCAAGCTGTTTGAGGCGTATCAGAGAATCGAAGAGGGGCGTAATCGCCACATCGAAGGTACCGGCCTGGGTATGAATATCACCGTTTCTTTGCTTCGCCTCATGGGAAGCAGATTGCAGGTGGAAAGTCAATATGGAAAGGGCTCCAAATTCTACTTTGATCTGATACAGAAAATCGTGGATGATACCCCCATGGGCAGCATTGATAAGGATCCCGGTGAAGGCTCTTCGGCCTATGGCTATGAGTCCGGCTTTACCGCACCGGATGCCAGGGTGCTGGTGGTGGATGATAACGCCATGAACCGTAAGGTCTTTATCAGTCTTTTGAAGCATACCAAAATGCAGATCCTTCAGGCAGGAAGCGGACAGGAGGCTTTAGATCTGACACAGGAAGAACTGGATCAGGGCAGGGTTTTTGATATGGTATTCATGGACCATATGATGCCGGATATGGACGGCGTAGAGACCATGGAGCATATGCGTGAGCTTCCGGGCTATGATAAAGTTCCAATTCTGGTGCTGACGGCTAATGCCGTTACCGGAGCCAGAGAGCAGTATCTCCAGGCAGGCTTTGACGGCTTTTTGTCCAAGCCCATCGTTTCAGCCAAGCTGGAGGCAGCCATTTTGGAGACCTTACCCAAGGAGCTGATCGGCCCGGGGGAGAGGCATGAGGCCGGTGCAGGTGCTGCTGTAAGAAATGGTGTTGATGCAGGTAGTGCAGGAAATGGTAATGGTGGTAATTTAGCAGCCGGAGGGGATTCGGCATCCGGCGGATACCAACAGGAAGATGAGCCAGAGCTTACCATGATTGACGGTCTGGATTGGGATTTTGCCTCCCTGCATTTACCGGATCGTGAGCTGCTGCTGGATTCTGTCAGGGATTTCCGGGAGACCATTTCCTATCAGGCGGATAAGCTGGATCGTATG
>JAEEKV010000219.1 GCA_016282595.1 Lachnospiraceae bacterium | reverse complement strand
TGCACGCATGATCCCCACAGGTAAACCCGTAGCAGAGGTCAGGGCATTGCCGCTGATCTGGAAACCGCAGTATTTTACTCCCGGTACCTGGGTCAGGGTTCTGACGATGGCCGCACGGGACAGGATCTCCCCACCTGTAGAAAGATTATAATAATCCTCATTGAAATTCAAAACCGCCGTTTCATCCTTTAAGATCAGCTCCGGCAGAGATACCTCATCGGGAATTGCCGCGCGAAACTGGGTATCCTGAGGCTTCTCCTGCAATTGCAGCAGAAGATACTCCAGCAGCTTTTGCTGGTTATCCTCCTCGATGGCACACTCATAGAAATCCACCTTGGTCTCTTCCTTGTTCACCATATAAATCTGATAGACATTTCCTGCCGGCTGTTCCGGCTCTTTTCCACACCCCATAAGGCAGAGCAAAAACAGAAGCGGCAGGAGTTTTTTCAGAGCTTTCATTCTCTTTCTCCTCTATACGCTTGACGCGTCAGGTTCGTTTCAGGTAAATCAGCGGGATCTTTACAAAGAACTTGGTTCCCTTGCCTTCCTCGCTTTCAAGCTGGATGGATCCTCTATGCATCAGGATGGCATTTCTGGCAATGGCAAGACCCAGTCCGTTACCGCCGATCTCTTTGGAATGGGATTTATCCACCCGGTAAAATCTTTCAAAAATATGCTCCTGAGCATCCTCCGGAATACCGATACCGTTATCCTCCACCGTGATCAATGCAAACTGATGATCCGCATCGCAGGTCACCTTGACAAACCCGTATTCCACATTGTACTTGATGGCATTTTCAATGAGATTGGAAAGTGCAAGGGCCAGCTTGGTCTCATCTGCCTCCAGCTTTACCTCCCGGACACTTTCAAATAAAACATCGATGTTTCTTTGCTTTGCAATGGGACGCAGTCGCTTCAAAAGCCGCTCCAAAACCTCATTCAGCTGAATGCTTTCAATGTTCAGATCCGACGCTCTTTTATCCATTTTTACCAAAGATAAAAGATCCGTAATGATCTTGTTCTCTCGGTCAATCTCATCTGCAATATCCACCATGAATTCCTTGTACAGCTCCACCGGAACATCCTCCTGCATCAGCAGGGAATCCGCCAGCACCTTCATGGAGGTAATGGGGGTTTTCAGCTCGTGAGACACGTTGGAAACAAACTCCTGTCTGGACTCATCCACCGCCTTCATCCTGCCCAGCAGATTGTTAAAAGCGGATATGATATGCTCCGTCTCCACATAATCCGGTACCGAGATCTGCTCCGTCTGGAAACCGTCCTTGATCTCACTGATGGCGGTTGTAACCCGTTCAAAGGGCTTCACCAAAAGCTGGGAAAGAATCCATGCAATGGCAATAAGCAAAATTGCCGCCAGGATCTGCATAACCGTAGCTCTGGCCTTCAAAAGATCCAGATTGGTCTCGATATAGTCCGTGGAAACGCTGGTAAGCATGGCGCCTTTGATGACGGCGTTTTCCATGCCCATATCATCATAGAGATCGTCATCCACATTCACATGGCTGTCCGAAATCGGTGTTGTGATCTCGATGTAATTGTTGTCCTCATCATAGTGGGCAGTCTCTTCCCCCTTCAGGCACTTCATAACCTCCTCGGAGATCATGGTTTTGCCCTCACTGATACCATAGGTATCCTTGATGATTCGACAGCTCTGATCGATGATGATCACCCGCCCGTCGTACAGGTCGGAAAGCACACCCAGCTCGGCATTGATAACCTCCGAGGTGTTGTCAATGAGAAAATTGTAAGTGATCAGGTGATTTGCCAGGATCTTACACTGATTCTGTATATCAGTGGTCCTGACGAGAACGGCACGATTCATATAACTTTGCAGAATCGTGTACCGAAGGATAGCCGTGGGGATAATACCCACCAGCAATATCATGATAAAAATGCGCACCTTAAGGGAGCGCAGAATATGCAATCTGGAAAGCCATCCGGCGATCTTAGTCTTCAAGTCCTGTCATCCTTTGAAAAAATAACCCATACCCCATTTTGTATGTACATATCTCGGCTCGCTGGAATTGGTCTCCACCTTTTCACGCAGTCTTCTGATATGCACATCCACGGTACGTACATCTCCCGGGTAATCTGCGCCCCATACCATAGTCAGCAGCTTCTCTCTGCTGTAAACCTGATTGGGATGGGTTGCCAGAAGCTCAAGCACATCAAATTCCTTAGCCGTCAGGCGGATCTCTTTGCCTGCAATGGTTACCCGACGGTTATCTCTTTCGATCACCATATCACCTGAGGTGATGAGGCCACCCTGAGGCTCAGCAGGCTTGCTCTTGCTCTGGGTTCTTCTGACAATGGCTTTGATCCTGGCTTTCACCTCCAGGATGTTAAAGGGTTTGGTTATATAATCGTCGGCACCGTACTCCAGGCCCAGGATCTTATCCATATCCTCGCCTTTTGCAGTCAGCATCATGACGGGAACCGAGGAAAACTCTCTGATCTGCTGAAGCGCCTCAAAGCCAGTCAGCTTGGGCAGCATCACATCCAGAAGGATGATATCAAAGTCGGCTGCCTTTGCCATTTCCACGGCCTGCTCGCCGTCGTAAGCACATTCGACCTCCATTCCATCCTGCTCCAGTGAGAACCGGATTCCTTTTACGATCAATTTTTCATCATCTACGATCAAAACCTTGATAGCCATGCTTTTTATACCCGAATCTTATCCTTAATCTTTTGAAACAGTCCGTCCTTAATGCCGGACACGTTTTTCACATCTTCAACCCTGGTAAAGGGCCCGTTTGTTTCTCTATACCGGACGATGCTCTCCGCCTTGCTCTCTCCGATGCCCGGCAGTGTCATCAAAAGTGCAGCATCCGCGGTGTTCAGATCTATCAAACCGTCGCTGCTTTCTGCTTTAGAATCCTCTCCCGGTATGGAAATCGCATCTCCCATAACAGACGCATCGCCACCTGCCTCGCAGATCTCTTCCCACTCTGCCTTAGTAGGGATCCGGATCAGTTCGCCGTCGCTAACCTTCTGAGCCTGATTCACCGCATCCGGCGCTGCATCCTCCAGCAAACCGCCTGCCAGCTCAACTGCCTCAAAGACTCTGGCACCTTCGGAAAGTCCATATACACCGGGATTTGCCACTGCGCCGCAGACCTGCACATAGATCATCTCTCCCTGCGCATCCGGGACATCCGGCGCATCCCCTGAAGCCGCTTCCACGTTCGGAGCCCTATCAATGTCGATGCGATCCTCGGTTGTCCGGCTTTTGTCCTCCTCTTCCCTTTCCGGAAAGGCTTCCTGACCCTGCAGCGTCTCTCCGTAGAAAAAGGTCTCCGCGTTGCCACATCC
This sequence comes from Lachnospiraceae bacterium, assembly GCA_016282595.1. Taxonomy (GTDB): domain Bacteria; phylum Bacillota; class Clostridia; order Lachnospirales; family Lachnospiraceae; genus RGIG7926. Next base: position 3,256 of record JAEEKV010000219.1, on the reverse strand, counting down.
CGAAAGGATCAGCCCTGCGCTCATCATCCAAAGAACAAACAGTCCTGTTACTCTATTTTTCATTGCACAAGCCTCCTTTATTCTAAAGAAAGGATTCTCGTGCCAGTCGCATTTTTATTGTATGCCAAAAAAATACTGATAGCAAGGGCAAAAAACAAAAAATTGAGGTGCCCTTTTACTGAATCTGGGATTGCATCTGATCCTGCAGCGCAGCCATGGCTTCGGTGATATTCTCACCCTCCCAGATCCGTGTCATGGTGATTTCCAGCTGCATCCAGAAGTTGCTGGCTTCCATAAGCTTCGGAAGACCGATGCTCTTTTCATAGGCTGCCATACAATAGCCCGTCCGGTCATCCTCATACTCCACTCTTCGAGAAGCCGCAAGATGTCCCGTATCCCGATACAGATTGCTGTCTGCATCACAGGTCAGATATGCTGCAAAGGCGTTAGCCTCTTTTTGCTTTTTACTAAAACCATTCACCGCTACCACGTTGGTAACCGACAGTCCTCTGGATGTCAGGTTTTCATTAAGGTCCGGCAAAAATCCCACACCGAAATCGCAAACCTCTCCTCCGGCTGCCTTTGCTTCATCCAGCTTCTCCAAAGCATCCGTGGTTGCAATGGTAAATAGCAGTTTTCCTTCGGCAAACTCCTTTAAAATGGTTTCATAATCCGAATCCTTTGCCTCAATGGAGAAAAACTGCCTCAGGGCCTGATAAACCTCCAGACAGGCTACTGCCTCCGGATTGTTCAGATCCACCAGAGTCTTGTCATCCCCGTTCTCTCCCCCAAGCTCCATATAGTTGCCTGCGAAAAAGTAATTGTAAAAGACATCGGTTACGTCCCATTTCAGAATGGCTTCCATGCCTTCCGGAGCGTCATAGTCATTTGCCAGATTTAAAATATCTTCAAAGTTCTTGGGGATCAGATCCTCTGCGCTGACCGCTTCAACACTTTCTGTGCTCTCTTCCTCAACAGGTGCCACATCATCGGGATTGAGTCCTGCATCCAAAAGCGCCTGGGTCTGATCCTGGGAAGCCTCTGCCTCAGCCACATCTGCCATTGCCTGGTTGTGGGCCGCTGCCATTTCCTCCAGATAGGTCTTGTTATACAAAAATACAGCCGTCTCATAGGAAAGAGGATAGGCCACCTTTTTTCCCTGATAGGTCACACTGCAAAGAGCGGCGTCCGGGAAATCCTCTTCGCAAACTCTGTTTTCGGGATCATCAATGGGAGTTGCGATTCCAGAAAGGTATGCTTTTTCCAGGGTATCATTGGTTGTCAGATACAGATCCGGCATAAAGGAATCCGCATCCTCCCGGATGCTTGCCTCATAAACCGACTCCAGATACTCTGCCTGCTGGGCCAGCATGGGCACCACCAGAATATCCTCATGCTCAGCACTGTAGGCCGATGCCTTCTGTTTCAGATACTCCGTCATGGAATCCTGGGTGTACCAGACTCTTAAGACGGTTTTCTTTCCGAAGCCCGTATCCGGCACTGCGGAAACAGAGTTCTCAGAAACTACCAAAGCCCCGGAGAGATCCTCCGGGGTTTCCTGTTGTAAAAGTACAATTCCTCTTGCCCATACAGCGGCAAGCATCAGCAGAACAAAGCAGATGGAATAGATCTGTTTTCTCATGAAAGAGCGTCCTCCAGAATTCCCATCATCTCATCCACATCTTTTTCCGTAATGACAAGGGGCGGAACAAAACGAATGATGTTCGCTCCTGCATTGATGAGGATCAAACCCTTTTCCAGACACTTGGAAATGATAGGCGCTACAGGCTCGGAAAACTCCAATCCCTGCATAAGGCCCACGCCCCTGCGATCCACGATCTTATCATTTTTTTCCTTCAGCTCATCCAGACGTTTTTCCAGATAAGCACCAACTTCCTTTACATGGGCTGTGAGATTTCTTTTCTCAAAGAGATCCAGTACCGTGGAGATGGCACGACAGGCAAGGGGATTGCCGCCATAGGTGGTGCCGTGATCTCCGGCTACCAGAGATGCATCCGCTACCTTCTGGGACATCAAAAATGCTCCCACAGGAATACCGCAGCCCAAAGCCTTTGCCGTAGCCATGGCATCCGGCTTTACGCCGAAGCGCTGCCATGCAAACAGTTCTCCGCTTCTTCCCATTCCGCATTGGATCTCATCAAAGATCAGAAGGATGTCCTTTTCATCGCAAAGGGCCCGAAGCTGCTTCAGGAAGCCTTCCTCTGCGGGGAAGATCCCTCCTTCTCCCTGAATGGTCTCCAGCAAAATGGCGCAGGTCTTCTCATTTACCAGCTCCATTACGCTGTCAAAATCATTCATCTTTGCAAAACGGATATTGCCGATCATAGGCTGAAAGGCTTCACGGTAATGAGGGTTACCCGTTACCGACAAAGCTCCCATGGTCCTTCCGTGGAAGGAATGCTCCATGGCAATGATCTCATGATCGTTGCTGCCATCCTTGAGATAAGCGTATTTCCTTGCGGTTTTGATGAGTCCTTCAATGGCCTCCGCGCCGCTGTTGGTAAAGAATACCCGCTCCAGTCCCGCTGCCTTTGTCAGCTTCTCAGCTGCCTCTACAGCAGGTACACTGTAATAGTAATTGGAAATATGGGATACCTTCCGGATCTGGTCGCTCAGAGCATCGATAAGTTCCTTCTCCAGCTCAGCGTCTCCGTAGCCCAGTGCGTTTACGGCAATACCGCCGCAAAAGTCCAGATATTTCTTTCCGTCCGTATCATACAGATATACACCCTGGCCGTGATCAAACACCACCTGATACCGATTGTAGGTATGTAACAGGGCACCTTCTGCCCGATTGATATATTCTTTCATAGCAGCCTCCTTAGTCTTCCATTTCCTCTTCCGATTTTACGATAGCAGTTCCGATACCTTCATCGGTAAAGATCTCCAAAAGTAAGCAGTGGGCAACTCTTCCGTCCAGGATATGCACTCTTCCTACGCCGCTTCTGACTGCTTCGATACAGCCTGCCAGTTTGGGAAGCATACCACCGCCGATCTCTCCGCCGCTGATAAGCTCATCTGCCTGATCTACAGTGAGTCTGGAAATGAAGCTGTCCTTATCCTCAAAATCACGATACAAACCTTCCACATCCGTCAAAAATGCAAGCTTTTCTGCGCCTACAGCCTTTGCAATGGCGCAGGCCGCATCATCGGCGTTGATGTTGTAGGAAGCAAATTCATCTCCCAATCCGATGGGTGCCACAATGGGAAGGAAGTCCTTCTCCAACAGATCGTA
>JAEEKV010000218.1 GCA_016282595.1 Lachnospiraceae bacterium | reverse complement strand
ACCTATAAAAAATCCAAAAAGTAAGAAGGTATAAAGGAGGTAAATTGCTATGTTTGCAAAGTGGAAAAAACAGGTAGTGATGCTGATGACCCTGATGCTGGTGGGCATCGCAGCAGCGGTATGCATGCCGGAGAAGATCCTGGCAGCGGATCCGGGAGTCTGGGTAAACGGAGAACTCTGTAAGCCTGATAAAACCCCGGTAAAGTGCGGCAGCGGCTCGGCTGTCTATGACGGCACCACAAAGACCCTGACCCTGAACAATGCAACGGTTGATACCCCGCTGAAACAGATTGTTGATGGTGATACCACCATAGGTATAGATCCGTCTCTGATCTATAGTAATCTTGCGGAGTTGAAAATTGAAGTAGTGGGCACCTGTCTTTTGGACGGCGCAGGATCGGTGAAAAACGGAATCGCTACCGCAAAAGATAATAAGACCACTATCCACGGAGCGGGAACCCTGACAATTCAGGGAGTCACTGTCGGCGCTTCCATCGGTGGTTGGGATGCAGGTACCCTTACCCTGGATTCTGCGAATATGACCATCACAGCTGCCCAATACGGTCTCTGGGTCATGGGTGATCTGAATGTGACAGACAGCAAGCTTTCCATCACGACAACAGAGCTGATAGGCGTTGCAGCCCATACCCATAATATCGTCAAGTTCAAAAACAGCACCATTACGATCCGGTCAAAAAATAACGGAATGGACATTGGTGACAGCGGATCCAAGACCTCAGGCGTCTATTTTGAAAACTGCGTAACAGATATCGAATCCCAGGAAGGAAATGCCGTATTTATCTGGCCCTTCTACAATGATGCAAACCCGACTGCACCGGATCATAAGCAGGTATTCGGAACCCTCGCCATCTCCGGCGGCGAAAACTCCACCTTCCGTGCGGTATCCGGAAAGGATCCTAAGACCGGCGAGCAGCTGCCCGTAACAAACCAGCCGGATAGCTCCAAGATCTTCATTTCCGCAGGTTCTACCTACAACACCACCGGAGCCTATACCGGATACGGAAAGGACGTGCAAAAAGACAATAAGATCATGATCACCGTAAGCAAGACTCCTGTTACCGGCGGTACCGGAGAAGGCGGAAACGGCGGCAGCGGCGAAGGCGGCAATGGAGGAAACGGTGGAACCGGAGAAGGCGGAAACGGCGGAACCGGTGAAGGCGGTAATGGCGGCACCGGCAACGGCCAGAGCGCAGAGGAGCGTCTTGCCCAGAAGGGTGAGGACGGAACCTCACTTGGCAAAGGTGCTTCCGTTGAGGCAGCAACGGCCCTGATCGAATCCTTGGACGATGAAACCGAGCCTGCAGGAACCTGCTACGGACTGCTTCAGGCAAAGGCAAAGAAGACCACCAACAATTCAGTAAAGTTTACCTGGAAGAAGGTAGATGGGGCAGTGAAATACCTGGTCTATGCAGCTAAGTGCGGAAAGGGAAACAAATCCTCCAAGGTGGCTGAAGTGACTGGAACCTCCTATAACCTGAAAAAGCTGGATGACAAAAAGATCAACAAGGGCACCTATTACAAGGCCCTGATCATTGCCATTGATAAAGATTCCAACGTACTGACCACCTCCAAGGTGATCCATGCAGCCACTACAGGCGGCAAGTTCACAAACACCAAGAGCATTACCACCAACGCCAAGAAAAATAAGGCCAACCTTAAGAAGGGTAAATCCCTGAAGCTGAAGGCAAAGCTCGTTCCTCAGAAGAAGGGACTGAAGATCCAGAACCACAGAAAAGTGGCTTATGAGAGCAGTGACACTGCTATTGCAACCGTTGATGCAAAGGGCAAGATCAAAGCCGTAGGTGCAGGAACCTGCGAGGTTTATGTGTATGTACAAAACGGCATGTCCAGGACCATCAAGGTAACCGTGAAGTAACTATCAAAACAGTATCATAAAAGCAAAAGAGATCTGCTTCAAAGAGGCAGGTCTCTTTTTTTCCATAATCGCAAAATAGCTCCCTTTTTATGATCGAAATCGACCTTTATACAGCTTTGCAAAAGGATTAGGATCTAGGTATATAAAGACAGTAAACAAGGGCTGTCGAAAATAGCCCTCATGGGGGCATAAAGGAGGTGGCAGACTTGAATAAAACAGTGTTTTGTTGTATGATGACTTTGTCGGCGTCACTAAACCAATCAGGCGTTGACAGGACATCGGATATTTACAGGAAGGGGGAGAGAAGATGTCTATGTTTACAGGTTCAATGACAGGTATCTGGCTGATCATCCTGATCGCTGCCATCCTGATCGAACTGGCAACCATGGGACTGACGACGATCTGGTTTGCAGGTGGTGCGGCAGTAGCGTGCATCTTATCTGCGTTGCATCTTCCGTTATGGCTGCAGATCGCTGCATTTTTGATCGTATCCATTACGCTTTTGTTTTTTACCAGACCCATCGCATTTAAGTACTTCAACCGAAATGTGACCCGGACCAATTCCGAAGCACTCATCGGACAGAAGGCAGTGGTTGTCAGCGATATCAACAACATCGAGGGCCTTGGCAGAGTGCTGGTAGAAGGAAAAGAGTGGTCGGCAAAGGCAGCCAACGAAGGGGACAAGATTCCCACAGGTGCCATCGTTATCGTAAAAGCAATAGAAGGCGTTAAGCTTCTGGTTGCGCAGACAGCCGAGTAGGCGGCTTGCAAAACCTAAAAAACCAAACCATAAGGAGGAACTATCATGCCCGGAGTATTTTTATTAGTATTATTGGTTATCGTTTTGGTGATCGTTATCAACTGCATTAAGATCGTGCCGCAGGCACATGCCTACGTTGTAGAGAGACTTGGTGCTTACCAATCCACATGGGGTGTTGGAATCCACTTCAAGATGCCCATCCTGGACAGAGTTGCCAAGAAGGTAGCATTAAAAGAGCAGGTTGCAGACTTTGCACCTCAGGCCGTTATCACCAAGGATAACGTTACCATGAGAATCGATACCATCGTGTTCTATCAGATCACCGATCCCAAGCTTTATGCATACGGTGTAGAGAATCCCATCATGGCAATCGAAAACCTCACCGCTACCACCCTTCGTAACGTCATCGGTGAGATGGAGCTGGACCAGACCCTTACAAGCCGTGAAGTGATCAATGCAAAGATGAGCACCACCCTGGATCTGGCAACGGATCCCTGGGGTATCAAGGTTAACCGTGTTGAGCTGAAGAACATCATTCCTCCCGCAGCCATTCAGGATGCCATGGAGAAACAGATGAAGGCAGAGCGTGAAAGAAGAGAGGCCATCCTTCGTGCAGAGGGTGAAAAGAAATCCACCATCCTTGTTGCAGAAGGTAAGAAGGAATCCGCTATTCTGGAAGCTGAGGCTGAAAAGCAGTCCGCAATCCTGAGAGCTGAGGCTCAGAAGGAAAAGATGATCCGTGAGGCAGAAGGTCAGGCAGAAGCCATCCTTAAGGTACAGCAGGCTAATGCAGACGGTATCCGCATGGTAAAAGAAGCAGGCGCAGACAACGCAGTGCTGCAGCTTAAGAGTCTGGAAGCCTTCGGAAAGATGGCCAACGGACAATCCACCAAGATCATCATCCCTTCCGATCTGCAGGGCATTGCATCTTTGGCAACCACCTTCAAAGAGGTAGTAAAATCGTAAGGAGTCAGCTCAAATGAACGAGATCAATTTAAAAGGCCGTGATTTTTTAAAGCTACTGGATTACACACCCGAGGAGATCAGTTACCTCGTAGATCTGGCAGCAACCTATAAGATGAACAAACACGAGGGTGTCCTTCACGACACCCTCCGTGGCAAGAATGTAGCACTGATCTTTGAAAAGACCTCCACCCGGACCCGCTGCTCCTTTGAAGTGGCAGCACATGATTTGGGTATGGGAACCACCTATCTGGATCCCGGAGCGTCCCAGATCAGTAAAAAAGAGAGCATTGCCGATACTGCCAGAGTGCTGTCCGGTATGTTTGACGGTATCGAGTACCGTGGCTATGGGCAGGATATTGTGGAGGAGCTTGCAAAATATGCTTCCGTTCCCGTTTGGAACGGACTGACAAATGAGTTTCATCCCACCCAGATGCTGGCAGACCTTCTGACCATCAAAGAGTGTTTCGGACGCTACAAAGGACTCAAGGTAGCATATATGGGCGATGCCCGCTATAACATGGGCAATTCCTGGATGGTGACCTGTGCCAAGATGGGCATGGAATTTGCAGCTTGTGCCCCTAAGACCTACTGGCCGGATCCTGAGCTGGTAAAAACCTGCGAAGAGATCGCCAAGGAAAACGGCGGCAAGATCGGCTTCTATGAGGATGCTATGGAAGGCGTCAAGGACGCCGACGTGGTT
>JAEEKV010000217.1 GCA_016282595.1 Lachnospiraceae bacterium | reverse complement strand
ATCACAATTTTGCCGTTTTCTATGCCACAGCTTTTGCCTGTGCCGTATATGAGGCCAATAACGGAGTATTGCCCATCAATCCCTATAAGCCTTTTGATAAAAGATTTAAAATGGGAGAGTATATCGACCATGTTTACGATTCCTTCTTCGGCTCGCCGGCAGGAAAGGCAAAGCTTGAAGAACTGAAGGCGAACCCGCATCAGATCCCCATGATCATGGACAATAAGGATAAACTGCGGGAAATGGTCAAGAGTCAGGACGAAAAGCTTCTTGCCCAGCGTGCGGAACAGCGCAAACTGGATGAGGAAAAGTTCCGTAAGCAGCGGGAGGAGAGTAAAAAGAATCAGGCGGCGTTGAAGAAGACCAAAGTCTGATATAAAAAGGAGCAGTTGAATGCCGAAAAAAGAACTGAAAAAACCGGATCCGAAGATCACGGATGAGCTGATGATGGCGCAGCTGGATGAGGCGAGCGATCCCTTTACCCCGCTTATTGCTTCCGTTCCCAGAAAAAGAACAGCTGAGATCTATGAAGATGATACGCCCTTCGGTAAAATATCGCAGGGCGGAGAAATCTATGAAAAAACTTATGACGACGGTTCGCCTACCGGAGAGTTTACGGCTTTTCCCTACCTGAGTATTAAACTGCTTGACAAGCCCGGCTCCAAAGAACTTGAAGCCATGCGAAAGGGCTATGTGGAAGCGGCCGACTACCTGGAAGACATAGTCATGGAGGAGCTGAATGACCCTTCTCTGGAGGCTGATTATGCCAGGGGACTTGCCGGTGAGGTGGAAGAAGCACATCGTCTCTATGAGTCTGAATTACAGGGAAGGCGCGATTTTTATGCCAGAGAAGTTCCCGGATATCTGGGGAGAGCGGAGCAGATCGAAGCGCTGAAAAAGCAGCTTGTTGAGGCAAAGAAAGATTCCGCGCAGTACGAAGAGAGCATCCGTAAAGGAGAGAAGGATGGGCAGAATGCACCGGCGCCGCAGGAAGATGCAAGTGTCTATAATCCCTTCAGTGCTTCTTTTTCCGTCAACAGTCTGGATAACAACAGGCGGCTTCTTGATCAGTCCAGAGAAAGAGAAAAACAGCTTGCCGAGCAGATCGCCCAAATGGAAAACGAGCAGGCTCAGCGTCTGCAGGAATGGGAAGCAAAGTCAAAGGACAACGCAGAGCTCAAGCGCTATAACGGCCGTGTACAGATCGCTACACAGCGTCTTCAGACAATTCAGGCGCAGACCGCTGAGGATGCGAAAAACTTTGAAAAGTATAAACAAAAAACCTTTGATGTCATCAAAGCTGTAGGCACTAATCATGCCAGACGGTCGGCGGAAGGCTATACCAAGGCATACCTGCACCATAAAACGCCGCTGAAGCTCGGAAACAGTTTGCTGATCGCCTGCACGGATACAAGTATTTCCCGAAACCTGATCCATCGCGTGGCAGAGTATGAGAGAAAAGACTTTCCCCTTTATGAAGTGCTTCTCAAAAGTGACGAAACGCTCCAATCCATGACGGACTACTGGAAGGAAAAAGCAAAAGGCCCCATGTCTGCCGAACGTGAGGATACTTTTCGGCGCCGTCTCTATGACCAGACCGCCACTATGATACCGCTTCTGGAAAAGATGGATGAGTCCTCTTTTGATGAAGACCGGAATATAGAGATGCACAAAGAAGGGGTCACGGATAAAGGAAATGAGCCCTATCATACCAATTCCCGTGCTGCCAGAGGCAGTCATATACTCCTTGCCAGTGTCAGAGCCTACAAGATGGGACTGGAAAACAACTGGGCCATTGACGATATCGCGCCCCTGGCTTGCTTTAACTATCTGCGGGAATACAGCCGGAATCAAACGCTGTTCAAAAGCTCGAACGACCGGCATACTTATGTGGCATTTGATCCCCCCAAGTATATCAATGAGGAGCATAAACAGTGGCTGGATGACTGTGACAAGCTTTATGACAGTATCTCCAGGATTCCTCTGACAAGCAGCGAAGAACGAGCCGAGCGCCTGGATCAAATCCGGGAAAAGGTCCGGGAAGGCTATGAAAAGGGCTATGTACCGGAAGATTATGCCAACTCTTTCAATATCATGTATGAAAACGCCAGAAAGCGTGATGCAGCCATAGAAAAGGGCACCGAGCCGGCGTTTCAGGATACTCCAAATCTGCAGATCCGTGAGGAGAACAAAGCTCTTCTTAGGAAGATGGAAGCCTATGAGATGCTGGATCTGCGTCCCGATGATCCCTTAAAGGCGAATATGGAAAGGGTCGATAAGCGGGATGAGAAGGAACAGGAAGAGCGCGAGCGTATCCAGAATAAGAACTTCGTGCGGGAGAACAACGGCGGAAAGGCTATTCCCGTGGAAAAGCGCAACTGGGCCTTCGAAGACAAGATGCATTCCTTCAATGCCAAACGGTCTTCGGTTTTCCTGGGCAGGGAGTCACCGGAGCACAAGAATCTTCGTACTGCCGCGGAAGCGTTGTATGGTCAGGAGTGTAGGCTGAATGATTCCCCCAAGCCGGAACAGCTCGCCAGACTGTTTAACCAGATCGAAGCGGTGGAGTATTATTCCGGGGTGTATCAGCAGGAAAAGAAGGATGTAAATACTCCTGCGGGAAAAGAGCGCCTCAAGGGCGCAAAGGAGTTGGGTGAATATGCTGCCGGGCGTAAGCAGGAGCTTCTGGAAAAGCTGAACAAGGCTTACGGCACCGATCTTGACATGGAAGGCATGCAGAAAAAGGTGTGCCGGGAAGAAGCCCAGAGAGCCGGAAAAGTTCTTTCCAAAAACTATAAGAACAATCTGGGGAGTGCCGAAGAAGATATTGGATTTGTATCCCGGGCAGCCGCCACGCTGGTTGCCTATAAGATGAGCACCTCTGCGGTAGATTCCGTAAAAGAAGGTTTTAAGAGCATGGGAGCTGTCGCCATGCGTAACGAGATCATGCAGAGCAAAGAATTCAAGTCCGTGATCAAAAGCGCTATGGATGCGGGGAAAATGAACGGACAGGAATTGGCGGAATCCATTTTGAAAGGCGATTTTGTCAAGAAGATGTCCAAGGTGGGCAAACAGCTTCGCCAAAAGGCTGAAGTGCAAGCCACAAAGGACGGACCCGAGAAATCGCAGCAGAAAGAAAAGGCAAAGCCGAAGGCGGCGGGAATGTGAATGAAATCACATTTTATGCAACCGATATGGTATAATCAGTGTATTGAGGATAACAGGAGGGTCTTAAAATGCCGAGACGAAATAAGAAAAAATACGACCTGAAAGCAGAGGATGTCATCGCCCAGAACAGAGCGCGGGAAGAGCAGGAACTGCAGCAGCGCGAGCAGGAAGCACAGCAAATGGAGGAAGAGCTTCTTACCGAGAACAAGCAGGATGTTTATGATTATTCCTCAAGGGATGAGAAGATCGATTATCTCAAACAGCTGATGTGGGCCAAGGTGCTTCCGAATGTAGGTGATAACGAAGCGCGTTTTAAGGAAGAGCTGGAAAAGCCCGAAACCAGAGAGACCCTTGGTCTGGTTGCCGATAAGGTAAAGAATATCCAGGTAGCTGCCGAGCTGATGGAAAGCAAGGATCTGCAAAGGACCATATTCGGCGGACTTGTGCCCGGTAAAAAAGGCTGGGATAAGGCCAAAGAAGATTTTATTCAGAATAAGCTGAACGGCATTGAAAATTACGGCATGGAATCCGCCTATCGAAAGGTGCTGGCCGAAAGAGAAGCCAAAGAGCGCTTGTGGCGGCAGAAACTGGATGAATTTGCGTTCACCCAGGAGGACTATGAGAATGCTACGCCCAAGGAAAGAGCCGCGAAAGCAACGGAGTATATCAAGCTGTATT
>JAEEKV010000216.1 GCA_016282595.1 Lachnospiraceae bacterium | reverse complement strand
TACACGGGTCGGGCCCAAATGCCATCCGGGCACTGTGGGCCCTGAATCGCACATCCATGTGCGATTCTCCCTGATCACGGCAACCTGCGTTTTCAAGAATATCATCCATCTGGTGGGCTTGCGCCGCTGTCCGGGAAAATCCACTGAACCTCTTCCGGTCACCCTATCACGATTCGACGCTCACATCGACATCAGCTCCGCCAGAATATAGATCAGCGGTGTATTCCAGTAGATGGTGATCTCATTGGTGGAGTAGCTCTCATATCTGTCCAGATAGCAAAGCTGGGGGGCCTTGCCGGTCAGTGCCTCTACGGCAAAGGGATCATGCAGGCCGCTGTCGGGACCGCCGATGAGCATACCGGGCATAGCCCTGCCCACAGCCACAGAGGGTCTGTGATGGGGATGCTCACAGGGCTTTGTTCCAAATCCTGTCACATAGCAGTATCCCAGTCCGTTTTGTCCCAGAAGATAAGCGATCTGACGCTCCATCAATCTCTGGTAGCGCTCTTTTTTCTCCGAATCCACATAGCCGCCCCGGATCATAAGACCTGCCAGCATACCGTGATTGGCGATCTGCATATTGGAGCCCCAAACATAGATGCCATCGGTGATGGAGGCTCCAAAGGCATCCTTTTCGGCAGCTGCTGCATAGTCATCTGTCTCTTCGATCAAAACTGCAGCATCTTCTCGCGAAGCGCGGCATCGGTCTCTTTTGCCTCCAGATAAGCAAGGGCTCCATAGGAGCCGCACCACTCCCAGCCCAGTCCTCTGGACAGGGCGCGCTCGTCCCCGATGATCTTCTTTACCGCATCGTGATACATCTCTTTTCCGGTGACCTGATAAAGCTGCGTCACAGCCCAGAAGTAATCATCGATCCAGTTCTCATCTCCGTATTCTCCTGTAACGATCCCCTCGGGATTGTGAAAGCCCGGCGCATCCATATGCTCCGAAAGGTAAGTATATGCTGACTCTGCCGCCTTTAAAAGCCTGTCTGCATACTCCGCATCCTTTTCCCGATAGATGACAGATGCCAGAGAAAGACTTGCTGCAAAGCAGGCCGTGGATGCATTGGATACCGGACAGACGATCAGTTCTTCTCTCTCCTCCTCGGGCATGATGTCCATGTCCGGGAATGAAGCGCAGGTAACCTTGTGGTACACGCCGCCGTCTGCTCTTTGCATTTTCAGCATCCAATCGATCTCATAGCGGACCTCGTCAAGCAGCGCCGGTCCCTTCTTCGGATTGTTTTTCTCCATCACCTCTTGATAATGCTCATAAGCCATGAGCAGATCCACTACGGTCTTGGCTGCAGGAACGATATATCTGCCGTAGTCTCCGGCATCGTGCCAGCCTCCTGTGGCATCCATGGTCTCATCGGTTCCGTAAATCCTGGCCGGAGTATCATGACAGGAAGGATGGGCAAAGTCTCCTGCCTCCTCCTTTGTCAGCTCGCAGCCGCAACGCTGCAGATGCAGCATATAGATAAGCTCGGAAAGCACCTCATCATATACATTTTCACCGATGGTAAAAGGCTCACTCTTTTGCTCTCCCGCCTGCAGGTAAAAACTGCCCCTCTCCTGAAAAGCGGAAAAATCCCCTCTGCTGCAGATGTTTCCGGTATCTGCATTGGGCGTCGCTTCAGGCAGATCAAAGGATGCTACTATCTCATCGCTTCCCTGTTTTCTGATTTCAAAGCCGCTTTGGATCCCCTCCTCAAACACCGTTACTTCTTTTCTTGCTCCCGGCAGGAATCCAAGCTGGTTCCATGCCATTTTTCTGTTCTGTTCCATCTTTACCCCCTGATTTATTTATGTTTTATTTGATTGCGTCCTTGGGCACTCCCTTTTTATAAAGGAATCCCTCATAGGCGGCTTTCTTTTTGGACGGTACCTTCACCTTGGCCTTTTTACTGATTCCCGAAAAGGCCTTTGCCCCAACGGTCTTCGTTGTCAGCTCCGTGGTGCTGATCTTGATAGTAGCAAGGCTGCTGCAGCCTGAGAAGGCCTTCTTTCCGATGCTCTTTACAGATTTCGGAATGGTGATCTTCTTTAACTTCTTACAGTTCATAAAGGCGCCGGCAGCAATGGTCTTTACCTTGCCCTTGATCACCACCTTGGTAAGCTTCTTACATCCGGCAAAGGCATTCTTGCCGATGATCTCTACATTTTCACCGATGGTAATGCTTTGCAGGTTAGCGTTGTTCTTAAAGGCGCTGTCCCCGATCTCGGTGATCTTGTATTCCACGCCGTCAATGATCACGCTCTTTTTCACGGTAAATGATTTGCCCTTGGCCTTACCCATTCCCGTAAGCTTCACACCGGGGTTATCCTCGCCGTCAGAAACCACCTGGTAGGAAATTCCTGTAGCGGCATCCTTCAGCTTCGTATTCTTTGCTGCAGGTTTGTACTCGGTTTTTTCATCCCGGTTGCCGGGCTTTGCGTCCACAGTCTTTTTGACTCTGCTGATCTCTTTTTTGCATACGGTGCAGTAGGTCACTTCGTCGTAGCCGCTGCCGCTTTCGTTTTCATGAACAGCCTTTCCGGGTGTATGGCCGGTGGGTAAAATATCCTTGCCTTTTTGGATGATCTTATGGCACTGCTCACATCTGGTATCTCCGGTGTAACCCTTCTCGGTGCAGGTAGCTTTCTTCGCTCCCACGATGGTTACGATATCGTGCTGACAGATCTCATCCTTTTGCTCGGTGATCTCCAGAATATCCACGTTTTCGCCAACTACCTTATCGCCGTTTACGGTGATCATGGGAACGTCATCATCTGTAGAATCGGAATCTGCATTCAGTTTTCCTGTGATGACGGTGTCTCCGTCTTCGCCAAGCTTGGTGATCTCAAAGGTATCATCCTTCTGTCCTGCAATGGCGATTTGAGCATCTCCCTCTAAGACAACAGTAGTTTTTCTCTCATCCGCATCCACGTTGGCGGTAACACCCTCTCCTTCTGCGGACAGGTTCAGTTCCATATCGTCAGCCATCATGGACACCTCAAGACTCTTATCCTGCTGGTCCTTGACGATACGCTGGGGCTTATCCCCGCGGACATAGATCTTTTTGCTGGCGTTATTGGGAAGGATCTGAAGCTGTTTCTCTCCCGTTTCATCGTCGACCGACACGGTGATGATGCCCGTAGGCTTTAATTCGAAAATATCGCCCTCTTCGTAGTCGGTATTTTCAACCATCTGCATCTTGTTGTCTTCCACCACAGCGATCTCTTCGCCCTTTTCATCTTCAATGACATAGTTATCGGTGTTGGTAACCGTCATCATCTTCAGACGATTTCGCATCCGGTATCTCATCCGATACCGCATCCGATAGCGCATGCGATAACGCATCCTGTAGCGCATTCTGTATCTCATTCTGTATCTCATACGATAACGCATTCTGTATTTCAGTTTCAGCTTATTGGTATAGTCCAGACGGAAACGCATCCGATATCTCATACGATATCTCATTCTGTAACGCATACGATAACGCATCCGATAACGCATTCTGTATCTCATGCGATAGCGCATACGATCACGCATTCTGTAATGCATGCGATAGCGCATCCGATAGCGCATTCTGTATCTCATACGATAACGCATACGATACTTCAGCGATGCGCTCATTCTGGAAGGATCCGCACCATCCTTTACCCATTTTCGGAAGGCAGCTTCGTCCTGATCGGTGAACTCATAGGCTTCATCCTCCGCAGGGGTGATGCCGGCCTGTACCAGCAGCTCCTCTGCATAGGTCCAGGGCGCCTTTTTGTAAGCATCTTCGGTTATTGACTCAGCTTCTATCTCTTCCGCATCCGTCAGCTCCGCATCGGCATTGGGAAGGGCTTCGTAAAGCTGCCCCAGTTTTTCCTCATCATCGGTGTAAGGGAATGCATCAAAGTCAGATTTGCTGATCAGTTCATTATTCGCAACTGCTTCCTGATATGCCGCTTCCTCTTCCGGTGTATATGGATTCTCATTATACAGTTCCTTGCCGGGAAGATTCTTTACATCAAAGTCGGCCCATTCACCGGTTTTCTGTAAAAATGCAGTTTCATCCTCATCGTTCCATTCACCCGCTTCATCAGTGCCAGCAGCACCTACCTCCTGTAAAATGGTTTCATCTTCACCATTCCAAGGGTTTTCCGAATACTCAGCGCTGCTAAGGGATTGCGCCTGGTTTTTCTCCGCATCGGTCAAAGGTTTTTCTGCATCTGAAGACTGCGCAAATACCGCACAAAGCTCAGCTTCCTCTTCATTGTAGGTTTCACCCGCTCCGCCGTTTTGATAATCCGCTTCGGAAAGATTTCCGGCAGCTATCTGCTTTTGAAACTCTGCTTCATCCTCGTCCGTCCAGGGATCCTTCTCATAATCCTCCTCTGAAACCAGATCTCCCTTCGCCTTGGCGTTCTCGTAAGCCTTTTCCTCTTTCTCGTTCCAGGGATGCTTGGCATATTCCGTAGCATCTAAAACGGACCAAACCCAATTGTTATACTGCTCTTCATCCTCATCGGTCCATTCGGTATCGTCATCATCACTGATGAGCCAATCTGCGTACTCACCGCCTTCGGTATAAACAGTGGCATAGATCTCGTAGGGGATGTAGGCAATGGCTGCATCCGCCGGTTGTTCCCAGGTACCCCAGATAACGGGGCCCGTTGTCCCCTCTCCAAGATCGTATTCCCATTCTGTAAATTTCCCATTTTCCTTATAAACGTAGATCCTTCGATCCACCGAAGGCCAGTTGCTGTCATAGATGCGGATGCATCCGCTCTCAGTTGACGTTTCTTCGTAAGCATAGGCCAACACCGCATGCCCGCCTTCCTTTCCGAAGAGTCCCAGGATTACGGGATGGCGATCATTTTTCACCACTTCCACCAGATCGTTCAGATCGTCGTTTAGAACGTAACAGATCTGCACTCTGGGATCAAACTGAGAAATCTGCATGGCCTCGGTAAATTCCTTAAGCGCGTCCTTATTTTCCGGATCGCCTTCCACCTCAATCTGCACCTCTCTTAAGTTTTCAATCCCCGTTCTGAACTGCTGCAGATTCAGGTCGTTGTCTTCCATCAGCAGAGCACTGGTGCCGGACAGGCCATAACAGCTTCCGCCCCACTCGTCATCATAGAAGTTATACATGGCCTTTCCGTTGCTGCCATAAACCTTTTGATAACGGGACTCGGGAATATGGTATCCCTGGGCATATTTCAGACCGTTGAAGGTGTTGTCAAAGCCATAGGACAGCAGCTTTTCATCATAGGTGCCGGTAAAATATCCCGGCTTGCCGCCAATGTCCGGCCGAGCCATCTTGACCCCTGCTTCCTTCTTTTGGGCATAGGAGGTGTTCCTGCCACCCACCAGCTTTTCACAGCCCTCAAACATGCCGGTATCCTCTGTGATCCTATTGGCATCAAAGATTTTCACACTGCGGATGGTAGTCAGGTTACTGCAATCCTTAAACATACCGCTAACCTTCTTTGCGGATGCGGTGGAAAAATCATTGAGATCCAGTTCGGTAAGAGCCGTGCAGTCCTTAAACATCCGACTGAAATCCTGTACCTTGGAGGTACGCCAGGTATCTCCCCGCTTTATCTCCTCCAGTTTTTCGCAGCCTTCAAACATACCGGACATATCGGTAACAGCTGCGGTATCAAAGGATTCAAGGTCAACGCTGTTCATGGATACGCAGCCGTAAAACATATCCTTCATGCTGGTAACGGATGAAGTATCTATCCCGTTGACCAACACCGTCTCAAGGTTCGGGCAATCGGCAAACATCTTCTCCATGGTGTTCATACCGGAGGTGTCCAGGTTTTGCAGTTTCACCCGTTTCAGCCCAGTTGCACCATTGAACATACCATCAACATAGTCATAATAGGAGTAGGGATACTGATCAGACTGCATCCCAACAACACCGGCATCTACTGTGACTGCGGTCACCTTTGCCGCCCTGCCCCTCTTATAACCACTTTCTATTTCATCTCTCAATCCCTGTGTGGATCCCACAAGGGATTTCAGGGCAACCTTATACATATTGTCTTCTGCCATGTATGCGGGGATCGTAATATCCGTCTCCGTTCCCACATATCCGTCCAGCACAAGGGTATCATATTTGCCGTCACCGTCTGTATCCCGAGGCTGACGCGTATACCAATCATCTAAACCTGAAACATATCGGTAGGTAAAATAGCCGGGCTCGCCATTTTCCCCGTCAATACGGGCATAGCTGCCGATGGATACGCCGGAGCGTCCGTAGGTGGTTCCCTCCTCTCCTGTCAGGGAATAGCATCCCGTAAACATTGCCTGTGTATTAGAATTCAGGTATTTTAGCACATTTTCACTATACTGAAATGATTGTTTCACATAAATCGTATTCAGCAAGGAGCAATTATAGAACATATTGGTGAATGAACCGCATTTTTCGGTATTAAAATTATCCAAACGCAGTTCCCTTAAGGAATGATCCTGATAAAAGAGATCGTTCATGGCTGTTACATTTTCCGTGTTAAAGGAACTCAGATCCAATTCTTCCAATGCGCTACAACCATAAAAAGTCTGGCTCATGTGGGTAAGGTGCCCACTGCTAAACCCAGAAAGATACAAATGCTTCATGGAGGAACAATCATAAAAGGTATCGTCCATAGATGTTACATTCCACCCCGACCAGCTGCTAAGATCCAGTTCCTCCAAAGCAGAGCATCGGCAGAACATATCATCCATATTCTCAACGTTATCTGTATTCAGATTCGAAAGGTCCATCTGCTTAACCTTTGCACAGCCGAAAAACATATTGCTGGCATCCGATGTTGCAACAACCTCCTTCTCCATGCGGATGGATGTAAGCTCCGCTACCGGAGTTCCTGTGTTAGGATTATCCGCACTCCATCTGCTTCCCTTTCCGATTCTTCGAAGGGAAACAGGACAAGATGCGTTGCCAACCCGCATCCTGCCTGGGATCACAATATCCGTGTTCTCTCCTGCTTCTTCTCCCGTATATCCGGTCAGGGTCACTCCACCGGCATTGTTCAGGTAATACTCCCAGTCGCCGATCTTTGTGAGATACCCTCTTTCCGATCCGTTTGTAAAAAATCCGGGTGCCTGCTCTCCCCCATCGATCCGGGCATAGTCTTTATTTGTCAGGCTGGTTTTTTGATCGGTTCCCATACCTCCCGTCAGGTTATAGCAAAGCCTGAATACATTGCCTTCACTCGAAACGCCGCTGACATCAAAGTCCTCAGACACATAGATCGTCTTTAAATTGTAGCAGTCAAAAAACATCTCTCCTATATCGGTAAGGGCGGATGTATCAAAGGAGGAAAGGTCTGCCATCTCCAAAGCACCGCAGCCATTGAACATGGACGCCATACTCTCCACCCTTTTTGTATTAAGTCCATCCAGGCAAATGTCGCAAAGGCCCCCATCTCCTTCAAACATTCCGCTCATATTCGTTGTATCCGTACTATCAAGTCCTGACAGATCAAGGAATGTAAGCTCTAAAAGGTTCGCAAAAAGACCGGAGGCATCCCTGGGAGCCTTCACTCCCTCATCCACAACGATGGAGGCAAGACTGTCAGCTGTTCCCGGAGCACCCTTCCCCACCAGATCCAGATCTGCCGGATAGCCGGATTCCTTTTTCGCAACGCCTTCCAGCACTACATCCGCCATCAGTCCGTCTCCTACATCCATCTGTGCGGGAAGGAAGATGTAAGACTGCTCACCAATATAATAATACAGGTGGATCGTATTTTCTGAAACTGTGTAAGCCCAGTCATCTCTGGTAGATACATAGGGTATGATATTCACATCGGTAAAAAATCCGCTATACCCTTCCGATTCTATGTAGGCAGAATATTTACTTTTATCCGGATATTCCGCAAAGGAATACCCGCCGCCTCCGATCAGATTCTGACAACCGCTGAACATATCTGTATGATTATAAGGCGATTCATCGATACCATGCAGATCGAAGGCCGTGGAAGCATAAATGGTCCTCAAATTACTGCAGTTTGCAAACATCTCTGAGACGTTACTCAACCTATCCTTTGTGAAACCGCCGATATTGATGCTCTCCACATTGCTGCAGTCCTTGAACATCCCCTCCATATACCAGACTTTAGACGTCTGAAACGAGCTTGCGTCCAACTCCTTCAAAGCCTTAGCGCCTTTAAACATGCAGGTCATATCCATTACGTTAGCAGTATTCACGCCGGAAAGGTTGATCTTCTCCAGCTTTTCGCAGTTTTCAAACATATGGGCCATGAAAACTGCTTCACTTGTGTTTACAACCGACAGATCAATCTCCTTTAAATTCTTACAATCTGCGAACATATAATTGTAGTCCGTGATGGCGCCGTAGGAATAGATATCGTTCGCATAAAGCCCTTCGTTTCCAAGATCCAGATGATTAAGATCAATTCGTTCCAATGACTCGCAACCCTGAAAAAGATTGCCCCGTATCGCACTTTCAAGCTCGCCCCATTCTGAAGGGCCAAATTCTTCTATTGCTCCTGTAGCGCTTACGCCCTGTCCGTCATCCTCTGTGAATTTGATGGATTTGATCTTATCTCCGGTACACCCCTCACCATCTTTGACAATCTGATTCAGGACCACAGAGGCATCCTCATAATCCTGATCCTGTTGATCATAAACCTGCATGACTGCCGGAATGATGATATGCTCCGCATCGCCGCGGTAGCCACTGATCTCCACCACATGATAATTATTATCGTAATCGTAGTCCCACTCATCTACCGTAGTAGTATGCCACGCTATCTCCTCCTCTTCGTGCTCCGGCTCAGGATCTGCCTGAGGCTCGATCTTTTCCCCTGCAGATTCTATTGCGGACTCTGTTGCAGTCTTAGTGACGTTAGATACAGTCGTCTCAACAGGCTCCAACGTGTCCTCCTTTGCATCGGAAATGCCTGTTACATCGTTCTCATCCCCGGTCTGTGCAGCGTAAACCTCTGTTCCTTCCAAAAAAGGCTCTGCAAGCCCCGAAAAAGACAGCAGCGCCGCAAGGCCCAATGCCATCAATCGTTTCACTTCTGTTCTAAGCTGTTTTCCCTTCATCAAATCATCCACCTTTGTCTATGAAAAGCCTGTTAACCAGCATCGTTTTTGCAATTTACACATACACAATAAGTATATCATAAGCGGTCCTTCTACGCACTAAAAATAACGTCTGATCCCATAAAAAAAGAGCCGCTTTTCAGACGATGTAATCTTCTGAAAATGCGACCTTTGAAAATCATGGAGCCGGGGGGAGTCGAACCCCCGTCCGAAAGCCTATTCCCTGTCCTTCTACTATCATAGTCAGTTCTTTGACATTCCCTCCGCGCAGCGAAAACTGACATTCTCAGCGCTTTGGTAGCTTCATGATACGCCCATATGTGCAAAGCTTAACATATGTCGTTTCCTGCAAAGTCGATGCCTGAGTCTGATATGCAGGTGTATCAGGTCAGACAGCTGCCATTAGGCAGCGATTGCAAAATTATCTTCTGCGTTTGTATTTAAGTTTTGTGCGTTAACGCCGTCACCTACGGATAGCTTCTCCAGCTGCAAAACCCCCGTCGAAACCAGTACGGCCCCGGAGTCTGTATGAAAAAGGCGCTCACGCCTCTTTTCAGCCTGTCATTAGCATACCCATATCAGGCTGATTTGTAAAGATAAAAGCGCCCGGTTTCATTGAACTTATAGTTGAATACGGCAGCGTTACAGGTTTTTCACCTTAAACTCCCGCTCTGTCTCTCTTCGCATATCCTTCTTAGCAATGTCCTGGCGCTTGTCATAGAGCTTTTTACCCTTTGCCACGCCAATCTCCACCTTTACCCTTCCATGGGACAGATACACCTGCAAAGGCATCAAAGTAAATCCCTTTTCTGCCTGCTTTCCCGCCAGCTTTCCGATCTCTGCTTTGTGCATCAGAAGCTTTCTCTCCCGGAGAGGATCCTTATTGAAGATATTGCCTTTTTCATAGGGACTGATATTCATACCGTAGATAAAGGCCTCCCCGTCCTTAATATGGACATACGCTTCCTTGATACTGCATTTTCCCATGCGAAGGGACTTTACCTCAGTACCGAACAATACGATCCCTGCTTCGAATTTCTCCTCAATAAAGTAATCGTGATATGCCTTTTTATTATTTGCTATGAGTTTCACTGATTCTGCCATGATAAACACCTTTTTCCTGTCTTTGCACTGCAGTAAAAAAGGTCCCTCCCAATATCGGGAAGGACCTTTCCTTTTCGCTTTGCAAACTACCTTTGCAGATTAGAAACGGGTCATATTCAAAAGCACTGCCAATACCATAAACAGAATCGCCATGATCCTGGTTACTCTAACCATAGTGCCTTCCATAGAACGGCCCTTGTTCTTACCCCAATAGGTCTCAGCCGCTCCTGCGATGGTTCCTAATCCTGCGGATTTTCCTTCCTGTAATAATACGATGATCGTCAATCCGATACAATCCAGAATGAAGATAACTGTCATTATAATTCTTAAAACGCCCACAACTATTCCTCCTGATTCATTGCCACGTGCAATCCTAAGGGATCACACAAACAATGACATATTATCACAGCTTGCAGGAAAAAGCAAGTCTAATTTATTCTACCTCTGCTGCTGCTTTTCCGGGAAGAAGACGAACCACAACATCATTGTTCACGTTCAGATCGGTGGTGCCTTTCTTCTTGGTAGAGCCTTCACCGTTCTTTACGGCAACCTTGTTTGCCTTTACGATATAGTAGTAGGTATTACCCTCTACCAGGCCGGTAGCGGTATAGGTGTTAGCCTTGGTGGAAGCAAGCTTCTTGTAATCGCCGCCATCCTCGGTTGCAACAAATACAGTATAGTTCTTTGCGCCTGCGATCTTCGCCCAGTCAAGCTGTACGGAATCCTTGGTCAGCTTCTTTGCGGTAACGTTTGCTTCCGGTACGCAGTACACAATGTCGGACCAGTCACCGTAGCTGAGCTCGCCGTTCAGTCTGTTGTAGGTACGAACTCTTGCGGAAAAGCCTTTGTTTTTCAGCTTGGAAATGGTAAGGCCTGCGCCCTTTACCTTTCTGCCGCGGATGTTGTAGGTCTTGTATACCTTACCTGCGGAATTGGTCAGCTCAAGCTGATAACCACCCTCGTATTTAGCGGAATTCTTCCAGCTGAAGCGGATGTAGTTACGACGAACGTCCCACTCAGCGATCTCAAACTTGTCAACATCAGCTGCGGTGGTGATGACTCTGTTGTTGTAAACACATTTATCGGATGCATAGAACTTATCCGTTACCTTACGGATGGGATATACTGCTACATAGTATGCGGTATCGGGCTTGAGTCCGGTCAGGTTGATGTTCGGAGTCGTAACGGTGATGAGATCCTTGGCAGATGCGGCATCGGAACCGATCTTTACCAGATAACCGGTAGCGCCTGCAGACTGGGTCCAGCTCAGCTTTGCAGAAGAAGAGGTAGCGGATACCTGCTCAAAGGAGCTCATCGCCTCGGGTGCAGTAGCAACCTTGGCGGTAGCTGCATTAGCAGTTGTGCCGGTGCCTGTGCCCGTTCCGGTGCTGGAGCCGCCTACCGCACGTACCTTTACGATGTAGGTCGTACCGGACTTCAATACCTTTTTCTCCGAATCCACTATAGCATACTCACATGCGCCCTTGGTGCTCACCTCAGTACCGAAGGTCTTTCCGTCTGCGGAAATGGAAACCATATAATCGGTGGCTCCCTCAACCTTGGACCAGGTTACCTTAAAGCCGTCCTGGGTAGAAACGGTCTGTGCCACATTGGTGGGTGCTGCTGCCTTAACAGGTGTAGCGGGTGCCAAAGCAACCAGCGCTGCAAGTCCCAAAGCAGCGAGTGTAGAAATCTGTAATTTTTTCATCTTCATTCCTTCTCCTCTCCGGAAACGATCAGGGCAGTCGAAAAACCGTCTTTGATCACTTCCACTTGTCCTTTTTCGCTTTTTCCATTGTACCACGCCGATTCAGGAAAAGAAAGTGAAAAGCACAAGATTTTGTAGTTTTTTTCTTAAGGCTTTCTTAAAATGCACAATTTAGGCGAAAACGCAAAAAGCAACAAAAAAGGACCCGCCGCAGTTTTGCGACAGGCCCTTGTGCTTACTGTTTCTTATGCATTAACGATCTGGCCGAAATCAGGCTTTAAGGAAGCGCCTCCGATAAGTCCGCCGTCAATGTCGGGCTTGGAAAGAAGCTCAGCTGCGTTGCCTGCGTTCATGGATCCGCCGTACTGGATACGTACTGCTTCTGCAGTATCAGCATCATACATCTCAGCGATGAGATCACGGATACCCTTGCAAACCTCCTGTGCCTGATCGGAAGTAGCGGTCTTGCCGGTTCCGATTGCCCAGATAGGCTCGTATGCGATTACCATAGTCTTTACCTGATCAGCGGTAACGCCGGCCAGGTCGGACTTGATCTGCAGTCTGATCCAATCCATGGTAACGTCCATCTCTCTCTGCTCCAAGCTCTCGCCGCAGCAAAGAATGGGGGTGATACCTGCCTCAAATGCCTTCTTTACTTTCTTGTTCAGGAAGCAGTCATCCTCTTTGAAGTACTCTCTTCTCTCGGAGTGTCCGATGATCACGTACTCAACGCCTGCATCCTTTAACATCGGAGCGGAAATCTCTCCGGTGTAAGCACCCTTGTCCTCGATATAGAAGTTCTCAGCTCCTACGTGCACGTTGGTGCCTTTTACAGCCTGTGCTACGGGAACGATATCGATGGCGGGTACGCAGTAAACTACATCTACTGCGTCATTCTTTACCAGATCCTTTAAGGTATCGCAAAGGGCAACTGCCTCGCTGGGAGTCATGTTC
>JAEEKV010000215.1 GCA_016282595.1 Lachnospiraceae bacterium | reverse complement strand
TTCAGACTGAATAACGGATTTTTCTCCGAGCAGGTATTGAAGGCGGTGGATGATATTTCCTTTGACATTCAAAAAGGAGAGACCCTGGGCCTGGTAGGAGAGTCGGGCTGCGGCAAGACAACCGCGGGCAGAACCATCCTGCATCTGTACCAGCCTACAGCGGGGGAGATCATCTTTAACGGAAAGCCCATCAAGACCAAAAAGGAGATCGAGGCCTTTCGGACCAAGGCAACCATGGTATTCCAGGACCCCTATTCGTCTCTGGATCCCAGAATGACGGTTTCGGATATCATCGGAGAACCTTTGGATGTACAGCATCTGACAGCAAAGGGAAAAGAGAGAACGGATCGGATTTTGGAGCTGATGGATCGTGTGGGTCTGAACTCTGAGCATGCAACCCGTTATGCCCATGAGTTTTCCGGCGGACAGCGTCAGAGAGTCGGTATTGCCAGAGCACTGGCTACGAATCCCGAGTTTATTGTCTGCGACGAGCCGGTTTCTGCCTTGGATGTGTCCATTCAGGCGCAGATCATCAACATGTTCGAGCAGCTGCAGGAGGATCTGGGACTGACTTATCTGTTCATTGCCCATGACCTTTTGGTAGTCAGACATATTTCCGACAGGATCGCGGTTATGTACCTGGGACACCTTGTAGAGCTTGGAGATGCAGACGAGATCTGTCAGAAACCGCTGCATCCTTATACAAAGGCCCTTATGAGTGCAGTTCCAGTACCGGATCCGAATATTGCAAGGGCCAGCAAACGTATCGCACTCAGCGGTGAGATTCCCAGCCCTCTGCATGCACCAAAGGGGTGTCCTTTCCATACCAGATGTCCCCATGCAACCGATGCATGTAAGGAAAGTATGCCGGAGCTTAAAGAAGTGGAAGGCGGAAGACTGGTGGCCTGCCACAGAACCGCAGAGGTCAACTAAGAGGATATCAAAGCATTTTTGCTTCGATATATAGCAGCAACAAAGTACATAAGGAGGAGAAAGTTATGAAAAAGAGATTGCTTGCAATGCTTCTTTCCGTAAGCATGGTGGTATCTCTGACAGCTTGTGGCGATTCTGCGCAAAGCGGAAATGCACCCGAAGAACTGGCAGAGGATATCGCAGCTGCCGAAGAAGAGGCACAGAACGATGCAGCAGCAACCGAAGCGGATGCTGATGCACAAACCGATGCTGATCAGGCGAGTGATGCTGGTGCATCCGATGCCCTGAATGTCTGCATCGCTTCCGAGCCGGATACTCTGGATCCCGCTCTGAACAGTGCGGTGGACGGTGCAACCATGTTGGTACACCTGTTTTCCGGTCTTGCAAAGTGGGAAAAGGAAGGCGAAGGCTTCAAGATCGTACCCGACGCAGCAGAAGAACTGCCTGAGGGCGTAGTCAATGATGACGGAACCGTTACCTATACCTACAAGATTCGTGATGGCTTTAACTGGTCTGACGGACAGCCTGTAACCGCAAAGGATTTCGAGTTTGCATGGCAGCGCGCAGCTTCCGTAGCACTTGCAGCAGATTACGGCTACATGTTTGAGGTAGTTGACGGCTACAATGATGTTTGGGATGTGGATGATGACGGCAACCCGAAGAATCCGGATGCTAAGCTGAATGTAAAAGCAGTTGATGACAAGACTCTGGAAGTTACCCTTTACAACAAGGTAAGCTACTGGAATGAGCTTCTTGCATTCCCCACATACTTCCCTGTAAGAGAGGATGTTGTTTCCAACGAAGCTTGGGCTACCGATCCTTCCACCTATGTGTGCAACGGACCTTACACCATGACCGATTGGCAGCATAACTCCGTGATCACTCTGAAGAAAAATGATGCTTATGCAGATGCGGACAAGATCACTATGCCTGAGATCCATTTTTACCTGTCTGATGATGCCAACAACATGCTGACCAACTTCAAGAACGGTGACTGGGCTATGATCGATGATGTTCCGGTAAATGAGATCGCTGCTCTGAAGAGCGACTATCCCAACAACTTTTTCGTTGAGGGTCAGATCGGTACCTACTATGTATGCTGGAATGTAAACCAGGAGCTTCTTCCTGAGGGAAGCGGTCTGAGCGGAGCAGAAGCTGAGAAGGCCAGAGCTGAGATCAGAAATGCACTTTCCCTTGTAATCGACAGAAACTACATCGTAGATTCCATCGCACAGGGCGGACAGGTTCCTGCTTCTTCCTTCGTAGCTATGGGTCTTACCGATGCTGACGGATCAGAGTTCTACAAAAATGCAGGCACCAACAGCTTTGACGGATACTATGATACTTCCGCAGACGCACTTGAGAGCAACTTCAACAGCGCTGTTGAGACTCTGAAGAAGTACTATGAGTATGATGAGTCTTCCAAGACCTTCAAGAACGTTCCGACTTTGACTTACCTGTACAATACCTCCGATGCACACAAGGCAATCGGTGAGTACCTCCAGAGCGCTTTCGCAGCAGTCGGCATTACCATGAACCTTGAGAATCAGGAGTGGGCAACCTTCCTGAATACCCGTAAAGAGGGTAACTACTCTGTAGCAAGAAACGGCTGGCTGGCTGACTACAACGATCCTATCTGCTTCCTGGATATGTGGACTACAGCTTCCGGTAACAATGACGTACAGTATGGTAAGGGCGCTCATGAAAAAGTTGCTGCTTACAATCTTGACCTTACTGATGTTGGTATGGACGTAAAGGTTGAGAACGGTACCTGGGCTGAGACCTATGATGTACTGATCGATACCATCAAGTCCTGCGATGATCAGAAGACCAGATATGCACTGATGCACAAGGCAGAGGATATGCTGATGGAGACCGGATGCATCTGCCCGCTGTACTTCTACACCGATATGTTTATGATCGATGACAAGCTTCAGGGCTTCTTCTCTAACCCTCTGGGCTACAAGTACTTCATGTACAGTCATTTCTAAACATAGAATTAGAATATGAATGATTGAAAGCCGGCCTGCGGTTGCAGGTCGGCTTTCTTTTGCTTTACGTGCATCTGTAGCTCACCGCCGGAGGATCAGATCTCGTCTGTTGCTCATAGAATGATATACTCCGCACCAGCCGAATCTGCTATTATCCGCTCCCGGCTTCGCGATTATTCCCGGGGGACTCCGATGCGCCCTTCGGGCCGTAAGTCGCCCCCGGAAACAATCGCCTCCGCCTCGCGCTCTCCGATTATATATATTTAGATCTCGTCTGTTGCTCATAAAATGATTTGCGTTGTATCTGTTTACTTGGGTGGAAAGATGAAGGAAAGTGTGATAAGATGTCTAAGTTGAGGAAAGATATATGAGTACGGATGAGAAGAATAAAAATCAGATCAACGGACAGCTGAAGGGTATCGTTTGTATCGCCATCGCCGCGGTGGGCTTTTCCCTGATGACCTTCTTTGTGAGATTGGCAGGGGAGCTGCCGACCATGCAAAAGGCTTTTTTCAGAAATGCCTTTGCCTTGATCATTGCGGTGGGGACCCTTCTGGCAAAAAGAGAGCGGTTTGAGATCAAAAAGCCATTTGCGGGAGATATCTTTTTCAGATGCCTCTTCGGGACGACGGGCCTGATCGCCAATTTCTATGCCATTGACAGGCTGAATCTGGCAGACTCCAATATGCTCAATAAACTGTCGCCATTTTTTGCTATACTGATCTCCATTCCGCTATTAAAGGAGAAGCCCTCCAAAACCGATCTGGTGGCAACCCTGGTGGCTTTTATCGGAGCGCTGTTCATCATTCGGCCTACAGGAAGCAATTTACAGCTGGTTCCGGCTCTCATCGGATTATACGGAGGATTCGGAGCAGGAACGGCCTATGTCTTTGTGAGACGTGCCGCAGGAAAAGGAGCGAAAACACCGGTGATCGTGATCTGCTTTTCCCTGTTTTCGTGCCTGTTAACCCTGCCGTTTCTCATCGTGGGCTTTGTGCCCATGTCGGGAAAACAGCTTTTTATCATGATCATGGCGGGAATCTCTGCTGCTGTGG
>JAEEKV010000214.1 GCA_016282595.1 Lachnospiraceae bacterium | reverse complement strand
GGACGCCTGCTAAGCCGGCAGCGGAAGTGAAATCACAGGAAGAAGTGAATGCGGCACCGACTAAGCAGATATATCCACAGGCACAGACACAGGCACAGACACAAGCTACGGCCACATCTACCCGGGATTATGATGTAGCTAGAGCGCAGAATACATCTGCTGCCGTAGCGGAGAAAGCTTCTGTGACACCCACATACGATGCGCACCCGAATACCGATTCCACAGACAGGGCTGCACATGCAGATTACAGCGCAGATTCCGGTGAGGAAACACCCGATCTGGATCCGGCGGTTTTGGAGTTCTTAGATGCTGAGACCTATCAACAAAAACTGAATATCCTGGCCTCCATGAAACACCGGATCACGGATGATATGATCAATACCCTTGCAATCGCTTCGGATCTGGAGGTAGAACCGGGTCCTGTAGAAAAGCGGTACGATTCTCTGAAAAACTGTCTGCTGATGAAGGATCGGTTTGAAAAGGTCAGGCTGTTCTGACAGACAGATGAGAAAAGAGGTATTGTATGGCTTATGATCTGGAGAACAAGCTGGTCGTTGGGATCAGTTCAAGAGCACTGTTTGACCTGACAGTAGAAAACGAGATCTTTGAAAGGGAAGGGGTAGAAGCCTACAGACGGTATCAGATTGAGCATGAAAAACAGATCCTGGCACCGGGACCGGGCTTCGGTCTGGTGAAGGCTCTTTTGAATCTGAATAAGCTTCCGGGCCATGAGGGCAGGATTGAAGTGATCATTATGTCCCGAAACAGTGCGGACACCTCCCTTCGGGTCTTTAATTCCCTCAGGGAGTATGATCTGGATATCACAAGAGCCGTACTTTCCGCAGGTGCTTCTCTGGCACCTTATCTGACAGCCTTTCATACGGATCTCTTTCTTTCGGCTTACGAGGATGATGTCCAGGGAGCCATTGATTCCGGCATTGCGGCAGGTATTATCTGCAGCGACGGCGTACACAGCTACAGCGCCGAGGATGTACCGGAGCAGATCCGCATCGCCTTTGACGGAGATGCAGTGCTGTTTTCCGATGAGTCGGAAAAGATCTATCAGTCTCAGGGGCTCGAAGCCTTTGAGGAGCATGAGAGAACCCATGCGGATACCCCGCTTCCCGAGGGGCCCTTTGCAAAGTTCTTGCGCCTGATCTCCAATTTGCAGCAGGAGTTTGATCAAAATGAGGCACCCATCAGGACTGCTTTGGTAACGGCACGGAGCGCCCCTGCCCATGAGCGGGTGATCAAAACCTTACGGGATTGGAATGTGCGTGTGGATGAGGCATTTTTCCTGGGAGGGGTTTCCAAGAGGGATGTGCTGGCAGCCTTTAAGGCATACATCTTTTTCGACGACCAGACCACCCATACCCTTCCGGCCTCAGAGGTGGTTCCCTCTGCCAGAGTTCCCTATAAAAATCCGGAGCCCAAAGCAGATGAAGACAAAGGAAACAAAACCGATGATGACAGAGCAAAAGGCGGCTGATGAGATCACGCAGCCGCTTCTTTCATGGTATGACAACAACAAGCGAAGCCTGCCCTGGAGGGAAACAAAGGATCCTTACCGGATCTGGGTTTCCGAGATCATGCTGCAGCAGACCAGGGTGGAAGCTGTAAAGGGGTATTACAAAAGATTTTTGGATGCCCTTCCGGATATCGGCGCCCTGGCAGATGCCCAGGAGCCCTATCTGTTAAAGCTTTGGGAAGGCCTTGGATACTATAACCGGGTCCGCAATATGCAAAAGGCCGCCATCCGCGTCATGGAAGAGTTTGACGGCAGGATGCCGGATACCTACGAGCTTTTGGTAACCCTTCCCGGCATTGGAGAATACACGGCGGGAGCTATTGCATCTATTGCCTTTGACAGAGCGGTTCCGGCAGTGGATGGAAATGTGCTTCGCATCCTTGCAAGGCTATGGGGAGATGCGTCGGATATTGCAGATCCCAGAGTGAAGAAGGAATTTTCAAAAGCCCTTTCTGTCTATATACCCAAGGATCGCCCGGGGGATTATAACCAGGCGCTTATAGAACTGGGGGCTATGGTCTGTGTGCCCAACGGAAAACCCAAGTGTGAAGAATGTCCCTGGAAGGGAATCTGTGTTGCAAAAAAAGAGGAGCGCATAGACACCCTTCCCGTGAAAAGTAAAAAGAAGGAGAGAAGCATAGAGAAAAAGACGGTGCTTCTGATCTGGGACGGAAATCACGTTCTTCTTCACAAAAGACCAGAGAGCGGGCTTCTGGCGGGAATGTATGAGTTTCCCATGGCAGATGGATGGGTCTCACAGACTAAGGCCAAGGAGCTTGTGACAGAGCTTGGATTTTCGCCTATGCGTGTCAAAAAGAGCGTAGAGGCTGTCCACATTTTTACCCACAAGGAGTGGCATATGCATTCCTATGAGATCAAGGTGGCGGATACAATGCCGGAAAGCAGGACAGAAAAAACTCCCTGGCAGGAGTATGTACTCATCCCGCCCCGGGAGCTTGAAAGATCATATCCTCTTCCCTCAGCCTTTAAGGCTTTTCGGGAGATCATCGGCTGAAGC
>JAEEKV010000213.1 GCA_016282595.1 Lachnospiraceae bacterium | reverse complement strand
TTCCGGAGTTGCCTTAAAGGAAAGCTTTGCAGAATAAGCATATCCTCTGTTGTCATAGATGCTGACGGAAGCAATTCTGCCTGCCTCGGAGGAAACCTGGGGATCATTTTTATCAATGATACCGGAAAGGTAAGCCTCTGTGGTAGCCTCAGGGGGATAAGTCAGGTTCTCAGCGCTCATGACCTGAAGAGGCTGAACCGTATCCTTGCGGATGCCGCCTGTCGCTTTGTCAACGCCCCATCCCATTACATTGTATCCGTTGGAGCTCATTGCCAGGTTACCGGCACCATCCACATAGAAGGAACCGTCTCTGGTAAAGAAGTTATTCAATCCGTCGTTTACTACGAAGAAGGAATCTCCCGTGATACGGATATCGAAAGGATTACCCGTGGATTGGGAAGAACCTGCGGTCTCAATATTTACCTTGGTAGCACCGCTCTTAACACCGAGACCGACCTGTCTTGCATTTACACCGGCCTTACCGGTTTCGGTATTGGCACCGGATGCAGTCTGGGTGGTCTGATACATCAGCTCGGAAAAGGTAACTGACTGAGACTTATAAGAAGTGGTATTTACGTTGGCAATGTTATTACCGATAACGTCCATTTTGATCTGGTGGGTTTTCAGACCGGAAACGCCTGAATAAAGTGATCTCATCATAAGGCAGTGCCCTCCTGTTTTGTCGTTTTTCTATCGCTGCGGCTTCCCTGCCTTACTGTTAGGTCTCGATGCCCTCCGTGGCATCTTCGCTGTTATTATCATTATCGGATGTTTCGCCCAAAGCATTAACCATTTGACGCATTTTTTCTCGATAAGCTTCAATGAGTTTTTGATCATCCTGGGAAATGAAGCCCTTTTGGTAAGAATTCATGGCATCAAATACCTTGCCGATGTTCTCTACCCGGTCTTTATCGACCTGGCTTAAGCTATCCACTCCCGGAAGCTTATTCAGCTCAGACAGAAGCGCCTTTGCAATGTCAGAGGCTTCCAGATACTGGGTGTCGCACACATGGGTAACATCATCCAGGGAATAGAGCTGATCGTCAACGGCTACCAGAGCCTTGCCGCTTTCATATTTTACATAATCCACACGGCCCATAACCGTAGATTCCTGCCCACTGTCAGAGGTAGTGGTGATCTCCACCGTCTGGCCTACCAGAGAGGATGCTCTGGACAGATCCATGTTCTGACTCATGTTCTGCATCTGCTCTACCTCAGAGAAGGTAGCATACTGTGCAATATATTCCGTATTGGAGGTCGGCTCCAAAGGATCCTGGAATTTCATCTGCGCTACCAGAAGCTGCAGAAAATCATCCTTTCCCATGGTATTGCCGCCCTTAGCTTCCTTGGTGGACGATACGGTGGATTGTGCATTTAAAACGCCGTCTGTTACGGTTGCTGATACGCCCATGCTGTTACCTCCTTATTTATGCCTGGAAATTCAGGCGGTTGCCGCCCATTCTCATCATTTCCACTTCCAGTTTTTCTGCATCGCTCATTTCTTCTATCAATTCTTCGCTGCCGGGATCTCCCAGATCCAGAATCCTTCTGGGATTTCTCTTAGCCGCCATATCCCGGGCCTGCTGCTCTGCTTCCTGGCCGCTTTGATCCAGATTCTGCTCCAGCTCATGTCCTGCCACCGTTACCTCAATGGCATCCACCTTCATGCCCTGCTCAATGAGGGCATCCCGAAGCTGGGAAAGCTGGCTTTCCAGAGCTGCCCGCACTGCTTCATCCGAAGCGGTGAGTTGTCCTCTGATGACACCGTTATCCGACTCCAGCTGCAGTTTGATACTGCCAAGATTGGCCGGATTGAGCATCATTTCAATGCCGTTTAACTTATCACCACCGGTGGTCTTCACATGCTCGGCGATCTGTTCGATGACCTGCTGGGTCCGCTGCGCGCTAAGGCTCTGCTCCATGCGATCAGCCACTCCCTGGGTGGTGATGGGCTGCTCGCTGCTAACCTGCTGACCGGGAGCCGCTGCCTGCTGGGGCTGGGGCTCTACGCTCTGCTTTTTGCCATCGCCCTTTTGTCTGCCAAAGCTGTCAGACTCCCTTGCACCCTCGGTGCTCTCCTTTGCGATCTGCTCTGCCGCCGGCGATTTCGCGGCCATGTTCTCATCCGCTGCACTCTCATCGTCGGAGGCATCCTCTTCGATCACGGCTTCCTTCCCGGTCACCTTTATATCCGAAACCTCTTCTACGGCAGGTGCTGCCTGCTGTGTCTGCAACTCGGCCTGCTCCCTGATCGCTGCTGTCAGTTCGTCAACACTCATGCCCAGCGCATTTGCTGCCTCCTGCAGGCTTTCCGTTACTTCACCGCTGATTTGGAGCACCCGGGCAGTCAACTCTTCGCTAAGAACGATATCCGCAGGACCGATGTCCTGAACCGCTGCCAAAAGCTCAGCCATATTGCCCGGCTGCATCAGATCCGCAACCGTAAGACCCATGCTCTCAAGCAAAGCTGCCAGCTCATCTACAGAGATCCCAAGGCTTTCTGCTGTTTCTTCCAAAGCCTCTGTTTCTGCTGCAGAGATCTCCTTTACATCCTTTGCAGGGCTCTGACCCTCTGCTTTTTTCACATTGCTCTTTGCAGTGTCAGCCTGCTGTACTTTATCTTTTTTTGCAGCCAAAGAAGCGTCCGCATCCTTTGCAGCCTTTACGCTGTCCTTTGCGCCCGCTTTCTGATCTGTGCCCTTTGTCAGATTCATCAGATCGTCCTGAGACTGCTTTCCTGCCTCAGTAGCCTGCTTCATGATCTCGGAAAATCCGCTTGCTCCATCCTGTACCGTATCCTGACTTCCCTTAGAGGAAACAGGAAGGATTGTAGTAAAACCGATGTCGTTTACCTTTGCCATACATTTCTCCCGCATTTTCCCGCATCCGTGCGGCTTGGAATTTACGATCCTTGTACCTATCTTATCGACAAAAGGGGGTGTTTTCTTAACCCCCTTTTTCTATCAACGTCTCAGAGTCAGTTCTTCGGATTCATAATCTTCGTGATCTTGGCTGAAACTTCAGGCTTCATAACGCCCAGGATCTTTCCGCGATCCTCCGCCGTCATGACTCCCAAAATCCTGGCTACCAGGTCCAGATTGTCCGTCATAGCCTCAAAGATCTCCGCTGCCTGCTTCGGTTTCATCTCAGAGTAAGCCTGTGCATAATCCTGCACCTTTTTGCTCTCCTCCTGCTCTCTTACCACTTCCTTATATAAGGCTTCAGCGGTGGCAGGGTCCATGGATTCATAGTATTTGATATATTCCTCCGGTCCGGGTCCCTTGTCCGCATAGACCACTTCTTCATAAAACTCGTTCTTGATCTTCTGGAACTCTACCTGCTTTTCCTCAAAGGTCTTCAGTCTTGCAATTTCCGCCTGAAGCTGTTCCAGGGTAGCAGAATCCTGCCCCGTCTTGGAGGTGGCGGCATCCAGCTGCAGCTGCAGGGATTTAATCTCCATAACCGCTTCCTCCAGGCTGTCATAGCCCGCCGTCAGATCCTCCGCCTCTTCGCTTCCCGGAAGGGCGCTGGAAGGCAGGATCTTATTGAGCACCGGAATATCCTTAAGAAGGGGCGTCATGACATTGGTACCAAAGCCCCCCACATCCAGTTTGATCAAAAGGGCTGCAATGGCAAGCCAGATAATGATGATAAAAAGAGTCACGATAAAAATGGACAGGGGATGCCCGTCGGAATCCGGATCGATATTGGCTTCCTCCATGGCAAGCTCCTTTGCCCTTCTCTTGGCTTCCTTTTTCTGGGCTTTTTGCTCTGCCTTAAATTTTTTCTTTTCTTCCTTGACCCGCTTAAGCTCGTCCTCCTGGCTCGCAGGTGCCATAGCCTCCGGCGTATCTGCCATTAGTTCTCTCCTTTTTGTCCGTAGGTATAACTGGTAAGCTGATCGATCTGCTTGCTCTCATCCGCCTTTTCCTGCTGCAAAAATTCCTCAAAGGCGCGTTCCTTTAAGATCTCGTGGGTTTTTCTCTCCTGCATGAGATCCACCATAACCAGGCGCTTTTGCTCTGCATCTTGTCTGGCTTTCTGGATCACTCCCTTTTGCCGTTCAATGGCTTCCTTTTGCAGTTCCATGGAAAGCTTGTTATCTTCGATGTCCCGGATGTTCAGGCTCTCGGCCTGTACCAAACGCCTGGCTTCCTCCTCCAAAAACACAAGGTGCTCTTCCATCTTTTCCAGGGTTTCTTCCTCTTCGGCGATGACCATAAGGGCCCTGGCATAATCATTTTTCGCCTGGGTCTCCAGCTTTTCCTTCACCGTCAGGATATTCTGCATCCGGTATCTGAATCTGGCCATCCTTTTTTCTCTCCACTGGGCGTCGGCGTATTGCTACTGATTGCTGCTAAAACAGATTTTCCAAAAGCTCCAGCTCCTGTTCAAAGTCAAACTTCTCATCTGTTTCCTGGCACAAAAAGCCGTTCACCGCATCGATCTTTTCTATGGCAAAATCAATATTCGGATTGGACCCCCGCTTATAGGCACCGATATTGATCATATCCTCTGCATCCTTATAGGTAGCCATGACATTTCTAAGCTTGCCCGCTGCCTGCTTGTGCTGTCTGGTAGCGATCTGGCTCATACATCTGGAAATGGATTGCAGCACATCAATGGCGGGATAATGATTGGCGTGAGCGATCTTACGATCCAGCATGATATGTCCGTCCAGGATGGACCTTGCCGTATCACAGATGGGCTCGTTGAAATCGTCTCCATCTACCAGGACGGTATAAAGGGCTGTAATGGATCCCTTATCATCCCTACCCGCCCTCTCTAAGAGCTTGGGCATTTCGGAATACACACTGGGAGGATATCCTCTGGTTACCGGCGGCTCTCCGCTGGCAAGTCCGATCTCTCTTTGGGCCATGGAAAAACGTGTCAGGGAATCCATCATAAGCAGCACGTCTTTTCCCTGATCCCGGAAATATTCCGCAATGGCGGTGGCGGTTTTGGCCGCCTTGTTTCTCTCAAGGGCCGGCTTGTCGGAGGTGGCGATAACTACCACGGACCGCTTCATACCTTCAGGTCCCAGATCCCGTTCCACAAATTCCCGTACCTCTCGGCCTCGCTCGCCGATGAGTGCAATGACATTAATGTCCGCCTTGGTGTTTCGGGCAAACATGCCCATCAAGGTGGATTTTCCTACGCCGGAGCCTGCAAAGATTCCGATGCGCTGACCCTTTCCTACGGTGATAAGGCCATCCACAGCCTTTACCCCAAGGGGCAGTACTTCATCAATGATCTCCCGGTCCATGGGATCCGGAGGGGGGGCATCTACAGGATATTCTACCGCACCTTTCATAAAATCCGGATCTGCGCCGTTGACCCGGCCCAGCCCGTCCAGGGTTTTCCCCAAAAGCTCCTCTCCAACCTTTACGGAAAGAGGGAAGCCTTCATTTTCCACTACGCAGCCACCGCCGATGCCGTCCGTCACCTCAAAGGGCATCAGCACCGTGCGGCCGCCTTTAAAGCCCACGACCTCAGCGTGGATAAAGTCTCCGCCCCGGCCGCTGACATAGATCCGGCACAGATCTCCAAGCCTGGCATCCGGTCCCGCCGATTCGATGGTCAGTCCCACCACGTTGACGACCTTGCCC
>JAEEKV010000212.1 GCA_016282595.1 Lachnospiraceae bacterium | reverse complement strand
ACCCTGTAGAAAGACAAATAAATTTCTTGAATCAGAAGGAGGATTTTAGTTATGCAAAATGAAAAAGTAATCGGTGTAGATGTGGGATACGGGAATACCAAGACGGCAAACTGCTGCTTTTCATCGGGTGTAAAGAAGCTTCCCGGAAAGCCGCCGCTGAACAGCCGCGTGATCGAAACGCCCACAGGATTTTATGCCATCGGCAGTGAAAAGGTATCGGTGCAAAAATCCAAGACGGATGATGAATCCATGCGGGTACTGACTATGGCTGGGATTGCAGAAGAACTGCGGCTGGAAGGATTAACAACCGCTGCCATTCATCTTGGTGTTGGTGTACCTCTTACCCGGATGGGGGCAGAGAAACAGGCCTTTATCGACTATTACAACAGGATCCGGCATTTATCGTTCACCTATGAAGATATCAGTTACTGCGTGGATCTTCTCTCTGTGGATGTATTCCCGCAGGGGTACGCCGGAGTCGTGGCTTTCATGAAGGACTTTCGCAGATCGGCACTGGTCATCGATATTGGTTCCTGGACCGTGGATATCCTGCCGCTGGCAGCTTACATTCCGGATCAGACCAGATGTAAGTCCCTGCCTCTTGGCACCATTACCTGCATGAACGATATCAACGAAGCCCTGAGACAGAAGTTCGGACAGGATGCGGATGAGACCACCATCAAGGATGTGATGATCCACGGAACTTCCGATATTCCGGGGGATTATCTCTCCGTGATCAGGACATGCCTTATGGCCTATGTAACGAATCTGATGGATCAGATCCGGGCACTGAACTTCAATCCTGATCTGACACAATTCGTGTTCATCGGTGGTGGGGCTTGTATCATAAAACACTTTTTACCGGAAAAAGATAAAAAGAACTGTCTGATCTTTGATGATGTTCACATAAACGCCAAAGGATATGAGGATCTGATCCGCCGAAGGATAGGAGGCACCATATGAGTGTCATAAGAAAAAGCATCAGATTATACAGTAATAATGAAAGCGACAAACGAATCTGTGAAGGCCTTGGCAAATTCAAAGAGTATGGATTCGAATCGGAAAATCAGATGATCCGCGTTGCACTTCTACGCTTTTTGTCAGATAAACTGTCTGACTGCAACCCGGAAGAACTGGCGGATCTGATTGCCGGAAAACTGCGCGACAGGATAGCAATCCCTGTCGTTACGCCGCCTTCTTCCGAAACCAAATCCGATGGATCCGAAGATGAAGCCTATGACGCAGCCTTAAGTTTCCTGGATTCACTATAGTATAAGAGGACTATCTGCACTTGCGGATAGCCCTCTTTTTATACTTTTGGACATGATGTCCACAAGTTTAATTACTCCTGCTCCTGTTTCCATTTGGCAAGAAGTTCCAAAATGACCTTTTCCCGCTGATATGCCGAATACTCCGAGGGAAAGTACTTGTTCAGCTTCTTCTCCGTAAAAGATACCCTTTTGGATTTTTCCTTTGAAGCAAGAGCTTCTTTCATGATCGTCATAACAGTATACGGAGTGAGGTTTTCTAGGTTCGGCTGGCTTTTTAACGCTGCCAGCTGCTCCGGTGCAATCCTGCCGTTTTTCTGAATATAGGTCAGCAAAAACCTCTGAACTTCTTCATCAAAGGCAGCGATGTCCACCCCATTTACAAGGGATAATTGCTTGTTATCTACCATTTCCAGGAGCTCCGGCAACAGCTTTGTTAATTGTATATAACGGGTAACACTTCTGCCTGTCAGCCCGCTTCCCTTCCCTACTATAGAAGAAGACCTTCTTTCTTCACCAAACGACTTCGGGACATTATGTCCC
The DNA here is from genome assembly GCA_016282595.1 of Lachnospiraceae bacterium. Classification (GTDB taxonomy): domain Bacteria; phylum Bacillota; class Clostridia; order Lachnospirales; family Lachnospiraceae; genus RGIG7926. Next base: position 1,987 of record JAEEKV010000212.1, on the reverse strand, counting down.
AAAGTTCCCTGATGTCTCATAGCATCCATTTTCATTTTGAATGCAAAAGCCCGCTCGCTCGGCAGAAGCTCCTCCCGCTGGAAGTTTGCATCTACCATTATAATGGTCGCTTCTTCATCACTCAGATTCACTACTCTGGCAGGAATCTTCTTAAGCCTTGCCCTCTTTGCCGCATGCATCCGTCTGTGGCCTGAGATCATTTCATAATAGCCTTCCCCATCTGGTCTGACCAATACCGGAGTAATAATCCCCTGCTGAATCACGCTGTCTACAAGCTCATCCATCTTTTCATCATCAAGGACCTTAAACGGATGATTTTTAAAGGGGTATATCATACAGATCTCAATCTCCTGTGTTCCGTCCTCTGCTATCTCCGGGATACCCAATAATTCATCTATGCTGGTAAGTTTCATCTTTTCTTTTACTTTAGCCATTAAGAACCTCCTTTGTGAGCACATTATAAGCCGCCGATGCTTTTCCTTTCGGATCATATTTATATATGCTGCTTCCTTCTAAACTTGTCTCTGCTGTTCTTACCGATATGGGAATCTGTGTCTCAAATACTTTTACCGCATTGGAGTAACTATCATATACAAGCTGTGAAATCTCCTTTGCATAATTGGTCCGCTTATCCACCATCGTAAGCAGGATCCCTTCTATTTCCAGTTTTGGATTGAGCTGTCTTTTCACCCTGCCGATGGTTTTGATCAGCTGCTGAAGACCCTTTACCGGAAGGTAGGCCGCTTGAACGGGAATCAAGACGGAATCGGAACAGGCCAATGCATTGATGGTCACCATACCCAAGCTGGGCATACAATCAAGTATCACATAGTCATAAATGCTTTTCACTTCCTCTATCAGCTGTCTCATTATGGTTTCCCTGCTCATTACATTTACCAGGGAGATTTCAAGAGCAGATAATTCAATATTAGCCGGGATCAGATCCACACCTTCCTCATGATGAAGGATCGCATCTTCGATGTTAAGGTCTTCCTCGTTAACCGCCCTCATCAGAAGTGTTGCAAGTGTTGCTTCCATTTCATCCGGTTCTGAAAATCCAAGACTGATGGTCATTGATCCCTGCGGATCACAGTCCAGAAGGAGTACTTTCTTTCCCTCCCTGGCAAGGCCGATTCCGAGGTTAACCGCCGTCGTACTTTTGGCCGTTCCTCCCTTTTGGTTACTGATACTTATGACTTTGCACATAACTTGCCTCCTATTCTCGGGATCCTTCTCTGCTCTCTAAGGTATGCATCAAAGACGCCCCGGTTAATCCTTGTCATCTTTCCGATCTTGTAAAACGCTCCTGCGTCTATAGCCATCCTCGTAAGGGGCCTGATGCTGAATCCGTAATACTCCACGCCCATCGGGAGAGTAATGAATTCATGCTGTAAAAATGCCAGATCTCTTTCATCCAGCTGTCCTGAGTATTTCCATGCCTGTCCTGCCATGATGTCCCTCCTTTCAGATCCGAACATCGGGTTTTGCGGGCTGCCTGAACTGCTCTAAAAACTCATCCAGGATCTGTTTGTTGATCAGAACGTTTACATCATTGATCCGGTAAACGGCACCTGCTGCCTCTGCAAGATCCCGAAGTTTTCTGTGAGAGATGCTGTAGATAATCTCTCCCTGCTCGTAGGTAATGAATTTCCTTCGGAATAACCTGGCTTCTTCCTTAATCGCCGTTCTTCGTTCGATATCGTAATATTGTTCTTCCATTTGTTTCTTCCTCCATTTGTTTGCCGAGTTTTTGGGTTCCTGTGCAGATGCCTTGTAAATGACAAAAGGCCACTTTCTCGAAATTTCTTTCAAGAAAACGGCCCATTGGGTCCATGTACTTCTATGAATACAGTAATAATGGTTAATTCTGCCGAACACCAAACACGTGAGAGAAATAAAAAATAAAAAACTATATTTACAAGAGAGACGATGCCATGAAAAGTCTATGCCGTCCAATTCTATGTCTTGTATCCGTCCTGTTTCTCTT
>JAEEKV010000211.1 GCA_016282595.1 Lachnospiraceae bacterium | reverse complement strand
GCCGGATGAAGAGACGGCCCACGGGATCCTGCAGGCCCAGGGCAGGCTTCTTCGAAAGGAGAGCCCTGAAAATGAAGTAAGGCAGATGGAACTGGAACTGGAAAATGCCTACGGAATGGATGCGGTAAATCTGCGGGATATGCAGCCGGAAACAGCAAAGGATCTTAAGAAGGCCTGTGAGTATATGTACAGCACCTACCCTGTTTTGCAGGGATATCTGACCAACATCGAACTGCGGGATGAGGTGACGGAGTCCGTGGCGGCAGTGGCGCTGTTTGAATGCGATACCTATATCACCAACCTTTCACCGGAGCTGTATCCCATAGTGATCAAAAAGCAGGTTCTGCTTCGGGCCAAGGATTTTGAAAATCCCAGGCGGCTGGAAAACAGTGTTACCATCAATGTCCGGGACGGATACTGGACGGAAGGCACCGATGTATCCGCCGTGCTGGTCCATGAACTGGGGCATGCGCTTGTCAGCTGTATCCTGAGTCATAAGTACGGACTGGATAATGCAGTGCTGATCGATGAGCAGCTTTCGGATGCTTATGCAAAATACAATGAGCAGCAGCTTGCCGATCATCAGGAGTTTGTGAAAGAAGTATGCAACACGGCTTTTGATCAGTACCGGCAGCAGCACGGTGAGATCTCCTATGAGGACTTTTGCGGGCAGATCTCCGGATATGCAAAAGGGGAGCAGGAAGACGGAGGCATCTCCTATGATGAAACCGTGGCAGAAGCTATCAGCCATGTGTACGTACATGGTAAGGACAGCGCTGATGCGGCAAAGCTGATCCTTGAGCAGATCAAAAAATCCATAGAGGAATATCAATAAATCAAAATTGTAAGAGCGAAAGGCAGAGCAAGGAGGGTAAAAATGACAGGGCAATTTTGTGTGAACTATCCAAGGTTAAACAGAGCATCCGGTGAGCTGGAGCGGTATTCGGGTCAGCTGAAGAGATTGGGGAACAGGCTGGAGGATATCAGCGCTGCGCTGGCATTCGGCGGCGGAAGCTATGACGATGTCAGAGCCAGCATCAAATTTCAGGCCAGCCAGATCGATTCCCAGCAAAAGAATCTGAAACAGAGCGGCGAGAAGCTGGGCCAGATCGTAAAGCTCTATCAGAATGCGGAAAACAGCATTGTAAAAAGCGCTGTTCTCAGCAACAATGTTTCGGAATTTACCCAGGCCGTTACTGAGACGATAAAGGAAGAACTGAGCGTTTTGGAAAAGCTGGGAGATGAGTGGGATAAATGGCTGAAAGAGCTGGAAGAAACTGCGGAGGATATTGTGCAGTTCACTCAAAATCTGGTCAAGCCGTTGGTAAGCACTTTTGATGAGTTTAGCGAGGGGACTTTTTTTGGCCCCAGCCAGGAGGAGCATTATGCGAGAAACGAAAATATGCCCATCGAAGATCTGCCCCAAAGTCCTGCTGAAGCGGAGGCCCTGGGCTGGGACGGCACGGTGGCGTCCAACTGCCATCAGTTTACTGCAGGGGATCAGCCCAATGAAAAATGGGTATCTCCCGATGGAAAATATGAAGTGATCTTTGATTCCTCAGGCCGCATTGTTACTGCGCCGGAGGATACCGGAACCTATAACTATGCAAGTCCTATCGATGATCCTGTGGGACATGTATTTCAGGATATAATCCCCTGGATCCGGTGGGGGAATTCGGAGGATGATAGTACGACTCCCGGCCAGCGGCTCGAATATATGATTTTTGGAGGCGAATTTGACTGGACGTCTCTAGCGGTTTAAAAAGATGAGGATCAGAATTATACGGATATTGGGATTGCTCGGTATCTGTCTGCTTTTAGGAGGTTGCACAGTGAAAAAAGACAGTTATTCGGATCGCCTGTACAAAGCGATCTGCAGTCAGGATACAGAAGCCTTTGATGCGCTTCTGCAAGAGGGGGGAGACGTTAATTCTTTAAGGGATGAGGAACAGATCGCAACAACGGGGATCTTCAGAATGGCAAAGAGCAGCATGGATCTGGAAAACGTTTACCCGCTTCAGATCGCCTGCCAGAAATCACCTGAAATGGCATACAAGCTGCTGGCGGCAGGAGCGAAGGCGGACGTGGTGGATGCTTACCTGCATTCTACGCCGCTGATCTACGCCCTCTCATCCAATCAGCCGGATCGTTTCACTCTGGCATCCGAGCTTTTAAAAAGAGGAGCGGACCCCGGCAGGATCGATGATAATAAAAGGGTAGCCATCAACAACGCGGTACATACCCTGCGAACGGATTCGGAGGAAACCAGAGCGCAGAGCATGGAGCTTTTGAAGGAGCTTCTTGCAAAGACAGATATGCAGGATGTGATCGACAATTCCGCAAGCAATCCTCTGCGGGAGGCTGCCAAGTACGGGAACTGCGAAGCCATTGAATATCTTCTTTCACAGGAGATCATCGATATCGATCTGGTAACGGATGGAATGACACCTTTGATGATCGCGGCGATCGGAAAAAATACGCAGGCCTGCAAAATGCTTTTGGAAAAAGGCGCGGATCCGTCCATCGTATCCCGTGAAGGAAAAACCGCATACGACTATGCGAAAGAATACAACAATGAGGAACTGTTGCAGGTGTTTGCACAAAAATGATAAAGGAAGGTGACAGAAGTGAATCAGTTTATGGTAAAACCCACGCCGCTTAAAAGTCAGTCCGGACAGATCGGAGCAGCAGCCCGGACGCTGCAGAGTGATTACAGAAAATTGGAGAATATCGCATCCTCAGTGGGCTCCATGGGCTATTCCTATGGGGAAGTCAGCGAGGCGATCCGCGCCATTATAGAGCAGCTGACCAAAGAGGCAGAGACTACAAAGGATATGGAAGCGGCTCTGGAGGCCATTGTAAAGGCTTACCTTGCTGCCGAAAAGAAGATCCTGCTTTGTGCCTTCAACGGTGTAAAGACATCCGGCGGCAATAATGGCGGTGGATCTACGGTGCAGCCGGATTACAGCTATGCCAACGAAGTACAGGATATTCTGGACAGGCTTAACGGTAAGAATGGCACAATTGACCAGATTACGTATATTCTTGAGCTGATCGGAAAGGCAAGCTTTTTGAATCCTACCGAATGCACCCTTACCAAGGCAGAAAAAGAAGCAATGCTGCGGTTTTTGGGACCTTTGGCTGACGAACTTGGGGAAGGGGGAAAGAAGGTGACAGATTACCTGATCGCATTTTTCTCAGATCCCTCCCATTCCGATACCTTTAACAGCGTGGGAATGAATCTTTTGGAACGGGGCCTTGATCTGATCGGAGAATGCCCGTTTATAAATGCGCCTTTACCCTTCCTTTTAGGCTTTACCTACAATCCGGAAACGGATTCCTATTACACCCAGGAAGGATGCATCCAGCAGCAGTGGGGATTCTGCGATGCCATTGATGCTTGGGGACCTGCCCTTTTGATGGATCTGGATACGGATGTAAAGACCTTTACCTATGACGGACAGGAGTTCCGTGTACAGCT
>JAEEKV010000210.1 GCA_016282595.1 Lachnospiraceae bacterium | reverse complement strand
TATATTATTCCGACGGCGATAGTGGTCGTTTTGTGTACGCTGGTGGGATTTGCGGCAGGTTATTGTCTGATGCTGGAAGTGTTTAAAGTGTTTATGTTCCAGATGGACGGCTATTTTTCCTACTATATGACCGTAAAGTCCATGATACTGTCCGTGGTTTATCTTCTGGTCGGATATCTGGCGGTTTCTGCGGTTGATTTCATAAGGATCAAAAGGATACCTCTGGATGAAGCGCTGAAGAATGTGGAATAAAAAAACGGCAGAAAAAAACCCGGTATTAACCGGGTTTCTTTCATGCAGGAGATGGGACTTGAACCCACACGGCCTTGCGGTCACAGGCACCTGAAGCCTGCGCGTCTGCCAATTCCGCCACTCCTGCGCGCAAACAATATAATATCGAATTTTGTCGCTTCTGTCAATCACTTTTTCATTTTATTTTTCCAAATGAAAGAGAGGCAACCGAAGCCGCCTCTCTGCCTTTCATTCTCGCTGTTCTTCCTTAAACAAAACTGCTGAAGGAAGATCCGTTAAGTAACGATGCATTGCTGTAAAGACCTGTGGATGCATAGGTTCCGCTTGCCTTCTGCGCATCGTTTTGGGCCATGCTTGCAATGATGTCTGCCCGGCCCTTTGTGGTGTCAACCCAGGATCCGCTGCGGTTAAACAAATTCTTCAGGTCGGAAACATCAGCCTTATCCAAGGTCTCTTTATCCACCGTCAGTTTGTTATCCTCGCCGATCTTGATGCCGACTTTGTCAAGTGCTTTGGAATATACCGAGGTCTGACTCGTCATATTCGCAGCTGTTGCCAGAACCGAACTATTGTTGGACTCCGCTGCCGAATCTACCAGAGCATTATAATCCTTGACGAAGGAGGAAACTGCCTTGTAAATACCCTCCCGATCATAGCCCTTCTGAATGCTGCTCCCTCCATCCTCATCCTTCACCTGGATATCCTTCTCTTCGAAAAGAGAATCCTTACCGCTCTCTAAAAGGGCCGAAGCACTCTTGGAGATCGCCGATGTATCCTTGGCTAAAGCTGTATTGGTGGAAGTAGCATCATAACTGTTGCCGATGATCTTCTTCGCCGCTTCGGAAGTCTTGGTGGTGCTCCCGCTCTTTTCCTGAGCATAATAAGTCTTCAGGAGCTTTCCGTAGCTTCCGTTCTTAATGCTGGCATAATCCGACAGATTGATTCCCGTGCTCGAATCGCTTCCACCGCCGAAGGCCCACGAATAATTGTTGGTCTTCCTGGTGTTTTGGGCGTTCATGCTGGAGAACAATGCGGAATAATCGGTTCTCGGGTTGATCTGAATACCCATACCATCACTCCTTTGATCTGCGCCGCATCCATGCGTGAAAATGTTGACAGTTACTTAACTTTATTATGCACAAAAACAGGCTGTTTTGCAACTGTTTTTGTATGAAATCTTTGTAAAAAACGGGGGCTGCACAGCCTCCCTGCCGTGCAGCCCTTTCGCATAATTCCATGCCACCTTTTCGGTGTCCTTTCCGGTCATCCTTCGATGGCGATCAGTTTCTTTTCCGGTACCTTCTTTGCATCCTTTTTCGGAATGGAAAGCTTCAGCACACCATCCTCGAAGCGGGCCTTTACATCCTCTTCGGTGATCGCCTCTCCTACATAGAAGCTTCTCTGGGAGGATCCGGCATAACGCTCCTGACGGATGATCTTGCCCTTCTTATCCTTTTTCTCTTTATCCAGGCCTTTTGCGGCGCTCACAGTCAGATAACCGTTTTCCAGGGAAAGATTGATCTCATCCTTCTTGAAGCCCGGAAGATCGATATCCATCTCATACCCATCGTCATGCTCATGCACATCGGTCTTCATCACATTTGCTGCATGCTTTCCGTAAAGCTTTCTGTCGATATCCGGGAAATCCATCCTCGGGAAATCCATCCAGTCATCAAATAAATTCTCTCCAAAAATACTAGGTAGTAACATAAGTCATTCCTCCTTCTCACAAAAATGGATCAACAGTTTTCTGAGCAAGGGAAGGAGTGTTTGGATTCCTTTGGGTAACCCTCTCTGTTCCTTTGTTCTATGTGTGTTATAACATAAATTGTTAGCACTGTCAATAGGTGAGTGCTAATTATTTTTAATTTTTTTCAAATTTCCAGATTCCGCCCCGGAGATCCCCATAAAATAAGGGCTGCTCCGAAGAACAGCCCTTCTACTACCACTATAATAGTCAGCCAAATTACTTAACCGTAACCTTCATGCCGACATTTTTCTTCGTGAAGTAGTTCTTATACTTCTTCACATATACCTTGTTTTCCTTCTTCTTGCCTACTTTGACCTTAAGGGTAACCTTTTTAGCCTTGCAGCCCTTCAGCGCTTTCTTTACGCTCTTCTTTGTAAGCTTCTTGGTTCTGACCTCAATGGTTTTCACCTTCGATCCGTTAAAGGCACCCGGAGCGATCTTGGAAACATTCTTCCCGATGGTTACCTTTGTAGCCTTGCAATTCTTAAAGGCATTTGCCTTGATGGTGACGATTTGGAAGGTTTTGCCCCCTGCTGTTACCGTGTCAGGAACTGTCAAAGAGGATGCATTCTCATCCGCCGCCCCGGTGTATTCCGCCGTTGGATTCTTGTTAGAATCACCGGTGATTTTAACCTCTGCACCGGTTTTGGTATCGGTGATCACATCTCCCTTTTTAGCTGGCGTTTCATCCTGATCCTTTGTCTCCTCCGGCTTTTTATCGACATCCTGACCGGAAGGATCCTGCTGCTTTTTCTCCTCTACCTTATCGGAGGATGTGGGAGTCGTTGTTTCGATATCCGTTTCCGTGGGCTTTTCCTTTACAAGCTGTGGGATCACCCAGCTGTCTTTTTCGATCTCAGTGGTTGCATTTTCGTCGGAAAAATGCTTGCCGCAATATGCGCAGGTAAAGTATGCCGTATTACCTGCTTCCTCATAGGTAGCAGCTGCAGCCTTTGTCTTCTGTAAGCTGTGCTCCAGGATCACCTTAATAGCAATATCATCTACCGTCTCATAATTGGCGGTATCCTCAGGCGTATATCTTACCCGGACCGTATTCTCACTTATCACCAGAGCTTCATTTCCCTCCTCCAGGATAAAGTGCTCCGGCAGGCTGATGTCTTCCAGGGTTGCATTGCAGGGAAGGTTTTGGCTCTGGGGCGTCTCATAATTCGGTGTTGCCTTATTTACCGTCAGGGTTATGGTTGCCCGTCCCCAGTCAGCATCAGACTCATAAGTCGCCGCAAGCAATGCCTCACCGGCTCCTGTAATGGTTACCTGCCCTGTGGCGGAAATGGTGGCTACCGCCTCATTGGATGATGTAAATGTCCAGCTCCCGTCAGCATCTGTGCTTTCTGCTATTGCTTCTATGGTAAAAACCGGATCCCCGTATGTTTTGGTAACAGCAGCGTCCCCGCTGATCTGAACTCCGGCATTATTCTTTGAAGAAACGATCACCGTAACATCATAATCTTTATACAGGTTTGCACCCCTAACTCCAATGACGATACTTCCCGTTGTAGGCCCACTTTGTGCATTGGTGGTATAGGTCAGGGTGTTACCGCTGACAGTAGCACTGTTGATCCAGTTTACTGAATTACCACTGATGGTTACATCTGTTTCATATGCCGCACCCTCCGGTATATCCGGCAGATCGACGGTTCTTCTCAAAGACTCACCGAAGCCAATGTGCTCTACAACTGTTTTTTCTCCTATATAAGTCAGCTTACCGATCTCTACCGTCAGCTTCACAGGCGCAACATCATTATGGTTCTGATCTCCCTTAACCATGTACCACACTTTATAGGTTCCGATATCCGTTGCAACCGGAACAGCCTCAGTGTAAGTCTCCGTAGCAGCGTCATCATCACCACGAGCGTAAAGCATTACGCCCAGGCCGCTTTTCACAGATCCGGCAATAAGCAGCACCTGATCCGAGCCGTTATAGGTCAATGTCTGCGGCCTTGGCGCGGTAAAATCGGTGGAAAAAAGATCTGCCTTTTTGACTTCTAGCTTGATCTTGCATTCTGCATTTTCGTAATTCGGATTGGTGGGAGTGAAAACAACCCCATACTCCGTCTCCCTGCTGTCAGCCACGGAGGGTTTCACCGTATCTGTTTTCCATGCAAAAGCTCCGTCAACCAGATTGCCTCCTTCGCTTACATAGCCACCTGATAAACTGCTGTCAGAAAGTGCCTGTCCATAGGTAATAGCACCTGCAACGGGGACTTCGGAGATCACCGACTTAGCCTTTCGTATGGAAACAATAATATCATTCGCTTCTCCTACAATATGATTGTCATCAGCCTTGGCACGATAGGATACTGTGTAGGTTCTTGCATCCATTCCCTTCGGAACGTTGGTGCTCCAGTTCGTACCGTCCAGGCTATACTCTAAGCCTGTACTGCAAGTCGCATTCGCTGTATCCAAAAGCTCCTGCCATGATCCGGTGTAGGTCAGATTGTTTTTCCCTACCGGCGCAGCCGTAACAACGGCTTTTATCTTATTGACCGTTAGTTTCCCGTACCGATAAGTAATCGCATAATTCCCGGTGACCTCTGTGGTACCGCTTACGATCTTGGCATTTTTTACCTCAATGGCTTCTGCGTGTACTCCTGCTGTATTGATTGCATCTCCGGCAGTCAAAGTAACCTCGCTTATGCTCTGTCCCTCTGCAAGAGAACCCTCAGTCACGCCGGCCTTATTAACTGTCTTAGTAATATCCTGATTCAGATCCACCGTTTGATCTGATGCAGTGATGGTAATCTGCCGTTTTTCGATAGTTGCGGTTTCAGCCGCAGGTTGCCCGGAAAGGGTGTAGTTTGCGGCCTTCATACCTGTGAGAGACCAGCCTTTATAGGTTACCGTTTTATTCTCACCTGCGTTCGCATTCTCAAACTCCGCCGTACCTGCTGACACACTTACATCATCATCGCCAACCTTGCCATCTACTGTCGCCGTACCGATGAGATTCGCAGCCACAGTGCCATCATAAGCCTTATTAGCAGCAGTTATTCCGGTAATGGAGACAGGCTTAGGCGCAATGGTGTATTCAATGCTTGCCCTCGCATCCCCAAGGCTCATATAAGCTGTATAGGTCCCCGGTTCCGTAGGTGCATCATCTAAGCTGCCTGCATCATTCTCATAGGAGATCTGCGGTCTCCCAAGTACATCAGTATCTCCTGCTACCCGGACCTTAGCCTCCGCTCCATCACCATAGACTTCATGTGCCGGCTTTGCAAGGGAAATCTGAGCTTTGCACTCCGAAAGAGGGCACTTTCCATCTGAATTGGAACAAACAGCCGTAATAGTCGCCCCATTTGCGGAATAGGTGAAATTGTGGATGTGATCGATCAGCGTGGCCTCGCCGTCCTGCAAACGCACAACAGATGACGAATCATCACAGAAGAAATAATCTGCTGGATTGGCAGTTCCCATCTTTGAACTCCATCCTTTGGTGAAGGTACCGGCATACCTCCCTTCATACAATTGATATATGAAGAATCCTATATTTGCACCGTTGGTTCCCTTTGTCAGAGCACCTGTCAATGTAATACAAGGGCTTTCTCCACTATCAAACTCTATATATAAATTATCTGCTGTTCCGTTATCCCCTTTGACATATACTTTATTCGTCTCATCCCAGGATCCATTCCTGTAATTATCCCGGATAACAGGATTACCGCTGATATTCAATGTAGTATATTCGGCATCATAATCTAAATATACACCACCACCCTTTTGACCATATTCCTTTTCAACACTATTCCCGGTGATAATCCCCCCCGTGAATGTATAGGTACCCTGCTGGTCAAGACACACTCCCCCACCACCGGACTTTGCCTTATTTCCTTTGATGGTACCTCCGGTCATGGTAAAGCTGTCACCAAAAACATATACGCCTCCACCACCGCTTGCGGTATTGCCACAGATCACACCACCTGCCATAGTAAAGGAACCTCTATTAAGACATACGCCGCCACCATATACGGACTGATTGCCGGTGATGGTGCCTCCCTCCATTCGAAATGTACCATAATTTACAAACACCCCGCCACCGGAGTCACAACAATTTTCGGTACTGTTACCTCCGGTAATGATACCGGCGTTATTACTGCTGCTGTCCCTAAGGGTCAGATTACCTTTAACCTGGATAACATAGCCATCATCTATGGCTTGCGCCAGGCCATGGTCGATGGTGTATCCCGCCAGATCCAAAACTACAGATCTCCCAGAAGCAACAATAATCCGGCTTTCACGGGTCTTTGTCCCATCTTTGCAGTTTTTCGCCAGTTTAAAATAGGTCGGCGCTTCAGCGCTCTCACCGTCGGTACGCATTGTACCACCGTTATCCACGTCAACCAAGGCACTCTTAAGATTATTCCACGCCTGCGCCTCCGTACTTCCGGTGATCAGGTATGCAGTTGACGCCGATTTGCCGTCCTGTACCTGCGCCGCATAGACAGACTCAGACATACAGGGAAGCAGCATCAGCATAAGCGCTGCAATGATGATACTTGCAAATGTAAATCTCTGTTTCATGATCCTTCTCCTTTATCCTTGCTTTCCTAAAAGAAACTATTGAAAACCGCCGGGAGTCCCGGCGGTTTACATAACATTATCGAACTACTATCCTTTT
>JAEEKV010000209.1 GCA_016282595.1 Lachnospiraceae bacterium | reverse complement strand
CGCAAGAGAAACGGGCTGTACTATTTTGTATATTCTTCGGAAGTGATGCATGAGCTTTGCTATGCCTATTCCGAAACCATCGAAGGACCCTACACCTACGGCGGTGTGATCATCTCCAACTGCGACATCGGCATCGGAGACTATAAGGATGCGTCCATGTCCATGTGCTATGGAGCCAACAATCACGGCGGCATTGAAGAGGTTAACGGTCAGTGGTATATCTTCTATCACAGACATACCTTCGGCACCTGGTATTCCAGACAGGGCTGCGCCGAAAAGATTGAATTTACTCAGGATGGAAAAATACCCCAGGTAAGACTTTCCTCCTGTGGCCTGAATGGCGGACCTTTGTCGGATATAGGCGAATATCCGGCTTATATCGCCTGCCATTTATTCAATGATAAACATGATACCTACATCGGGGATCCCGGAGCCGTGCGGGTTATGCAGGACGGCAGAGACGGAGATCAGAACGTGGGCTATGTAGGGTATATTACAGATAAGGATACCATAGGATTCAGGTCCTTTGCCCTGAAGGGTGCCAAGGGACTTCGGATCAAAACAAGAGGATATGCATACGGAGCATTTGTCATAAAGGATCGCTGGGACGGCGAGGCTTTGGGAAGGATCAAGCTGGACGGTCAAAATGTCTGGACAGCCTATGAAACCGCCATAGAGTTTTCCGACGGCGAGAAGGATCTGTACCTGACCTATGAAGGAGACGGTATGGCCTACCTGAAGAGCTTTGAGTTCTTACACTGATATGTCCGCTCCGCCTGCTGGGTAAAAGGCAAAGAGGATGAATCTGTACCGGAAGCTGAGAAGAAAAGTAAAAGAATATCTGATCGGGTTACAGCTCAGACAAAAGATCAGACTTTTGTTTGCGGTCTGCGTTATGCTTCCCATGCTGGTTACCGATGCCATTATTCTGGCCAATGAATACCGCAGCACCACGAATGAGATGAAAAAGGAATTCGAGCAGTCGGCCGCCGCAGTGGAATTTGCCCTGCAGTCCCATATGGAGTATCCCTCCACCATTGCTCATAATATCTATAAAAGCCGGGTGCTGCATGTATTTCTGAATGAACAGTATGACTCACCCTACGAATATTATGACGCGTATTACAGGATCCGATCCGAGTCCGTTTTCGATGCCAGTATGGGTATCAAGGGCGCTACGGTCAGCATTTTTTCAGACAATGATACCATCAGTGACGGCTCCGGCTTTTACAATATGGCGCATTATGAAAATGAGCCGTGGCTCAAAAAACTCTATCAGGAGGATGCCAACAGGCTTCTTTTGTTTGAATACTCCACCGGTATGGGCGGAGATATTCAGGAAAACCGCAGAGTGGTGCTGCTTCGCAAACTGAATATGGGACAGTTTAGCGGCTGCAAAAAGGCCCTCCGGATGGATCTGGATTACAGTGACTTCGAGGATGAGCTTCGGGAGCTGGAGCTGAAGGATACGGTGCTGGTATGCGATGCATCCAGGCTGATCTTTACCAACAGGGACGCTCTTGGGGAAAAGGAACCCTTTGAAGCAAGACCGCTGAAGATCCGGGCGTCCTATCAGAAGCCGATCACCCTTTACGGATATGATCTGGATCTGTTTGTGATCTCGAATGAAAATATGCTGCATGCCTTCATTGCCAGAAACGGCGGTGCCTTCTTGATTCTGATGCTCATCAATATCATTTTTCTGAGAATGATGATGTACATTCTGGAGAGAGTGATGATCACCAGGATCAAGCATCTGGAGGAATCCTTCGGAATTATGGAAGGGGAAAAGGTACAGCTCATTGACGGGATCGACGGAAATGATGAGATCACGAATCTGGCCAACAGCTACAACGAGATGGCCGAGAAGATGAATGAGCTGATCCATACCGTGTATCTTGACAGACTCCGGGAGCAGGAGATGGATATCGCAAAGCAAAAGGCAGAGCTTCTGGCACTCCATAGCCAGATCAATCCCCATTTCCTGTTCAACGTCTTAGAGAGCATCCGGATGCATTCTCTTTTGAAAAGTGAAAAGGAAACAGCCCAGATGGTGGGCAAGCTGGCGGTGATGGAGAGAACCTACGTCAACTGGGGCAATGACGAGATCTCCGTTGCAAAGGAGATGGATTTCGTGGAGGCCTATCTGTCCCTGCAGAAGTACCGGTTCGGAGACAGGCTTTCCTACAGGCTGATCGTAGCCGATGACTGCAAACAATTTACCCTGCCGAAGCTGACCATCGTGACCTTTGTGGAGAATGCCTGCGAACACGGTGTGGAGAAAAAAGCCAATCCGGGTTGGATCTTTGTCAGGATCCAGAAAAATGAAAACAGGCTCTGTATCGAGGTGGAGGATACCGGTATGGGAATGAGCCCCGAGGAGCTTTCGGATATCAGAGGGAAGGTAGAGAGTGTCAGCATTCAGAGCGTGCAGAAGGATGCCCATATCGGCATGATGAATGCATTTTTGAGACTGAAGCTGTTGACGGACAACAGGGCATCGTTCGAGATCGAGTCCGAGCAGGGCGAGGGAACAACGATCCGTCTGTGGATTCCCATCGACAGTAAAGCATAAAGCGGATGCCCGGGCCGGATGGAAAAAGCGCGGCAGCGGGGGGATCTTATGGAGAGGACAAGGATGAAAGTTTTGATCGTGGATGACGAACCCTTTATCACCCAGGGACTACGGCTTTTGGTGGACTGGGAGCAGGAGGGATTTGAGATCGCTGCGAGCCTGGAAAACGGCAGGCAGGCGCTGGAGTATCTGAAGGAGCATGAAGTGGATCTGGTTCTGACCGATATCAGGATGCCGGAGTGCTCCGGTCTTGAGCTGGTGGAAAAGGTCAGGGAAAACGGCAGCATGGAGCCGTACTTTATTATCATGAGCGGGTATGATGATTTTGGCTATGCCCAAAAGGCCATTAAGATGGGCTGTATGGACTATCTCTTAAAGCCCGTGGACGGGGATGAGCTGGTAGAGATCCTTCGGAAGATCCGCTCGGACAGGCAGGAAAAGGAAAACCGTCAGCAGCGGATCGAAGAGATCGAGAAGGCCTATCTTGGGAGAAATACCATCTCCCGCCTCATCGGTACCTATGACAGCGGGAAGGGCGGCAAGATCATCTGCAGCGAACTGATGGACAAGCTGGTTTCTGCCATTGAGCTGGATGACAACAGGGCGATCAACGATCTGGTCTATGAGTTCTATATAGAAATTAAGGAAAAGCAGCTGTCCGAGGAGACGGTGAATTTCAATATTTCCTATTTACTTTACAGGCTGATCTCCATTGCCGACCAGCAGGATCCGGAGGTGGATCACGAGGAGATCATGAGCTTTATCTCGGATTCCTCCTTCGGAAAGAGTCTGGTATGGGGTGATTCCGAATGTATGATCAGCTTCTGCAGTGAGTATGCCAAATACATTTCCCAGCTGCGTTCCCGCTCCGCCAGAAGCGTTCTGTCCGATGTGGAAAAGGAGATCCGGGAGCATTATGCAGAGAATATCTCCCTGCGGGAGCTTTCCCGGAAATATTTTATCAACAATGCCTATCTGGGGCAGCTGTTTAAGAAAAAATTCGGCGTTTCCTTCAAGGACTACCTGACCGACTACCGCATCAATGAGGCGGCCAGGATGCTTTTGACCACAGACAAGAAGGTCATCAACATTGCCGAGGACGTGGGCTATAAGGACAGTGATTACTTTGTGCAGAAGTTCATTGAACGGATCGGCTGCACGCCGTCCAAATACCGCTCTTCAAAGGGGAGCGTCCAGGAGTAACGCCGCAAAAGGTGCAGCATCGTTTATATGGAAAAACCGGGTTTGTGCTCGTGCACATACCCGATTTTTTATGTGTTCACAGTTTTGTCATAATTTGTCCGCATTTCATCTATACTTTTTCGGGCGAAAAATGAAATCATCCGTTTTATAGTTGTATTGTCAATTAATTTTTTTCTGTTTGAGG
>JAEEKV010000208.1 GCA_016282595.1 Lachnospiraceae bacterium | reverse complement strand
TGGAATTTCTGATCCACATATGCACGCATTTTTGCTTCGTCGTTTTTGCTTCCTGCTTCCATGTACTGCTGGACTTCATCGCAGCACCCTTCCAGGGTTTCAATACGCTTATCAAGCTTTGATTCCGTCACGATCCACATTGTAGTAGAAATTGCCAAAAGCACTGCAAGCAGGATTGTGATCACGCCGCCGAAGCGGTCAAAAAACAGTTGCATCTTTTTCATCCTCCTCTTTCTTTGGCTGGGCTGAATCATTTCCCTGATCCTGCCCGTATCCATCAAGTTCTTCTTCTGAAATGCCGGGATCTGACAACTCCTCCATTTCCGTGCCATCGCTTGGATCATAGATACAAAGGCCATTTTCATCGTATTTCCTGATCGTATCGTTCCAGTCGATGGCATCATCTGTTTCCTTGCCGTTGTAAATGGCTTCATCCTCCGGGGCTACATACCGTATCAGGCCCTTCCCCAGCACCCTGTAATATCCGCTTTTGAAATACTCCGGGATATACAGCCTTATGCAGTTGGCATGAAGGAATTCGTATTCATACCCTTCGAACCATTCAAGGCTGGTAAAGGTCCTGACATCCGCCGTCAGCGAAAAATCCTGATAGAAGGTTCCGGTGTAAAAGCTGCAATCATACTGTTTGCTTTTTAAAAGCTGCGTAACTACACCGCCGTCTGATACTGTGTTTTCCGATACTGACATATCTCCTGCCTTATCCAGGTACAATCTTTCAATCCCTTCAAACCCGCCAAGGGCTGCTGCCCCGCTCTTTGGATCAATGTAGTATTTGTAGTCATCCTTCCTGCTCTCGGCGTAAGGGATGTAAAAGTGTCCTCCCTTATCCTCCTGCATTCCGGCGATCCCTATGGAATAACCATTGTCGGCAAAGCGCTCATAGATGATTTCCTTGGGTACTTCGGTCTGTGAGACATATAAAAGTGCATCATTCCTTGTCACAGTCGGGATCAGCTTGTCATCCTCACCCTCAAACCAGATGTGCCTTGGGATATTGCTCTCTTTTTCCGTCTCTTTCCCGGCAAAGCTGATGGTGCCGCTCGGCGCTTTGTAAAACACTTCCCGTCCCATCCGCTCAGGGGACAGATCTTT
The DNA here is from genome assembly GCA_016282595.1 of Lachnospiraceae bacterium. Lineage (GTDB taxonomy): Bacteria > Bacillota > Clostridia > Lachnospirales > Lachnospiraceae > RGIG7926. The sequence goes on along the minus strand of JAEEKV010000208.1, from coordinate 2,288 downwards.
TCTAAGATCCCCGTATCCTTTATCCTTCCAGACGTATACCTGATCCGGTATCAGGTCATAGGTATTGCAAAAGCTCATCTCCTGCTTTTCCATATTTCCCTTTACCGTCGGTATGCTGCAGCCTGTAAGGAGCATCATCATCAGGATCGCGGCAATGATTCCTTTTTTCATTCATTGGTTCCTCCCTCCTGCGAAGTCTCATGGTGGATACTGTCCGCTTCCTTTTTGCCCTGGTACAGATAAATACCTGTAAGCATCGTGATCAGCGCAAGGATCAAAAGGACTGCTTTTGCCACCATCTTCTTTTGCTGCTTCGGATCAGCCTTTTCTGCCGTTTCTGCTTCCTTGGCGTCCATCTTCCTGGGCCGGTCCACGTCCTCAGTCGGGTCAAATACCAGCGTCTTCTTTTTTTCAAAAAGCATGCAGATCACATATTTCCCGTAGGACATGTCCTGTGTGTAGTTACAACCGCCTGCGATTCCCACTGCCAAAAGAACTGTGAATGTCAGAACATTTACGATCCCCGGTGTGTGGAAAAAGCGTGGCATCACGGTGTTTGCCAGGATTCCTAGAATCAGGCTCCCGTAAAACAGGATCTTTTGTCCTATGCTCTGATATTTCAGGGCTTCAAGACCGAACAGGGTATCGGAATCTACATTTTCAAGGTCCAAATTTCGTTCCATTTGTGGCATTGTTCTTTCCTCCTATAACATCCGGCTGATCACTGAATCTGCGCTCTTTACAAGTCCTGCCGTAACGATCGGCGTGATAGCCGCCTGCAGCGTTATGATGATGCAGTTCTCGATATCCGTAGATCCGCTGATGGCTGCAGAAGTAAGGTTTGTACAAAGGAAGCTTCCGCACTTGATGATGACCACCATCATCGCCCCGGATATGCAGAATCCGAAGAACGTCTTAAAGTATGTCCACAGGCTTCTGCTGATCTCCGCTCCTCCGGCCCCCATCGCCACCGCGATCCCTGCAAAGGGCATGATGATCAGTGGCTTTAAGATCCGTTGGAAAGCTGAGCTTATGATCGACAGCCCGCGGGCTACCATCGTCAGGATCAATGTGATACCTCCGATCAGAAGAACTGTGCTCGATCCGATGATCTCAAATAGCCTTGCGATCCACTCGGCGGATAGTTCAAATGCCGGAAGCTGCAAACTGTCATGAATGATCCTCTCCAGATCTCCTGACATCCGAAGCTCCATCGAACCTGCCGAACCCATGCTTGCTGTGATCCCGTCTGCGAACTCAATGATGTATCCGAGGATCTCCCAAAGGTGAGATGCCACGAACAGGATGATGCAGTAACGCAAGGCATCCATAATGAACCTTTGCAGCTGCTGGTCCGATGGAGTATTGATCACCGACTTGTAAATCGCTACGATGAAAAAACAGGTGGCGATCGGGATGGTCGCTGCTGCAATGCTGTTGTAAAGGCTGTGTACCGTTGCATAAGGACTTCCTCCTGCCGCTGCCTTAGGGCTTGTGGTAAAAAGCGTCATCGCCATTTTGATCAGTGCATTCCATATGACAAATGCAACACTGTATAGCGACTTTACTGCTGCTTCCATGGCCGTCCCCCCTTATGTCAGGGCTGTAACAAGAGCGCTCAGTCCGATCAGAATGCTGCCGGCTGCGATGGTATAAAGTCCCTGATGTTCTCCGTTCTGGTCGACATTACGCAGGGCCATAGCAAACTTTATTCCGCCAAATACCAGCATTACAGCTCCGATACTGGTTCCGATACTGATCAGAACTCCCTTCAGGGAATCGATCCCCTTCGTGTAACCTGCTGCGGCAAGAATCCCTGCCTGGATTAAAGTGTTATTCATTGGCTTTTCCTCCTTCGTTTTTGATAGAGGTTTCTAACCCCTTCATAAGTCACGTGAAAGATTTTTCCGAAAAGCGGAGTTTTTGGATGAAATTTTTTAAAAAAATTTTTTTCAGAAAACAAAAAAGACCTCGGATCCCTTGCTGTTTTGCAAGGTCCGAAGCCTTCTATTACGTACATTTAAGCTATATTATGATTGACTTTTGGAATAGAATAGACGATATTATATGCGAAAGGAGGGAAAAGCTATGGTAGAAAAGAATTTAAAGAAGCTCAAAGCCAAGAAACGGCGTGTCTTGAACGGTTTCAACACCGGCACTCGTGACATGAAGCTCAAAACTGCATACCGGCGTAAAAAGAGATGGTCGGCAGAAGATGCCGACCATTCTATTTGAAAAGCTTGATATTACACGTTGGAGACAGTACCCCATATAGCTAATAAGCACTC
>JAEEKV010000207.1 GCA_016282595.1 Lachnospiraceae bacterium | reverse complement strand
TTTTATCATCCATATCGTGTTCTGTCTGGTCCTGACGGCCCTTTGGACCATGAAGCGCCTCACCTTCCATCCCGTGTGGCTTTGGATCGTGTTGTTTGTGCCTATCTGGGGACCTATCATGCTCTATCGGCAGAAAAAGTCCGATGAGGACGAAGAGCGGGAAAAGGAGTTTTTAGAGATCCGCATGGGAGAGCGGGACCTTGACAAGGACGAGCGTTTCCAGGGCGTATCCAAAAGCATCCAGGTGGATCAGGACGATATGCGGGAAAAGGTGGTGCCCATTGAGGAAGCGCTGGTGGTAAACGATACCGCCACCAGGCGGGAGCTCATCGTGGATGTGCTTTATACCAATCCCAACGATTACATTTCCCAGCTGTACAAGGCCAAGGCCAACTCGGATACCGAGGTTGTTCACTATGCAGCTACGGCCCTTGCGGAGATTCAGAAGGAATTTGACCTGGCATTTCAGGATATTGCCATGCGAAAAAGTGCCCATCCCATGGATGAGAGCATCGATCAGGAATATCGCAGGATGCTGGAAAAATACATCGACAGCGGCCTTTTGGAAGGGGACGGTCTGAAAAACCAGCAGCGGATCTACTCCGAGCTTTTAGGCAGGGATATTGAAAAAGAGAACGCCAGAGGTCTTTGGGGCCTTTTGAACAAAAAGGCGGAGACGGATCTGGCTTTGGAGGATGAAAAGGCCCTGGATCAGGACATCGCCATGATGGAAGAGCGCTGGCCGGAGCGGGACGGCGTTTACAAGTTTAAGCTTAAACGGGCCATGCTCAAAAAAGACAGAGAGCAGATCAGGGATCTGCTGCGCCAAATGGAAGAGAACAACATCTTTTTATCGGCAGAGCTTCGTAACATGATACGCTTCTGGGAAGTGTAGGAAAGGAAAGAACCAACCTTGACCTGGCAAAGAGGACAGAAAAGCCAAAATGAAGAGAACTATATCCGTCTCGGCGGTATGTATGCCCTGGGCTTTATTTTTGTTGTCCTGTGCGCCGTACTCATAGCAGTACAGATGAACGTTCGCTACAGCGTCAGAAGTGAGCAGCTTCCCATGATGCCAAGGGAAAAACTGGTAAAATTGAAAAGTGAGATGGAACAGGCACCCCGGCAAAAGGCTGATACCCTGGTGCTTTTTGAGGATGGAGACGAGGTTTCCGCCAAGGCCATGACTCTCATCGAGCCGGTACTGTCCCAGATGAAGCAGCCCTATGACACCTGCGAGGCAGGTGAGCTGACTGCAGGCAGGCTGAAGGACTATGACAAGCTGGTGATCGCAGTTACCAGATATCAGAAGTTTTCCCCTTTTATCGAAGAGATCCGCAAGTGGGTAAAGGACGGCGGTAACCTGATGGTGCTGTATCCCCCGGAGAAAAACGGCAGCTTTGAAAGCCTGTATGATATCTTCGGTATCAAGGACAGCGGCTACAATACATATGTAGAAGCCGTAAGATTTGCGGAAGGCTTTATGATCGGCGGAAAGGATCGGGAGTTTCTCATTGAGGACAGCTACGAATCCTCCAGAGAGGTAGCCCTGGATGATCAGTGCAAGGTTTATATGGAAACTGCCGAAGAGTATCCGGTGCCCCTTATTTGGCGAAAGAACGTGGGAAAGGGCAGCGTTGTCTTTGACAACTTCGGCATTATGGAAAAGGCCTACCGGGGAATCCACTGTGCCTGCTTTGCCATGCTGGGCGATATCTGTGCTTATCCTGTCATTAACGGCGCCACCTTTTACATTGACGATTTCCCGTCTCCCGTTCCGGAGGGGGATGCAAAATACATCACCAGGGACTACAACATGTCCATCGGAGATTTCTACTCCCAGGTTTGGTGGAACGATGTCTTTGATATGGGTAAGCGCCATGGCATTCACTATACGGGCCTTGTGATTGAGAATTACAACAACCAGGTTATGGGACATTTTGAGAGAAACAAGGAGACCAACCGGTTCCTTTTGTTTGGAAATATGCTTCTGGAGTCCGGCGGCGAGATCGGTATCCACGGCTATAACCATATGCCCCTTGTGCTGGAAAACTTCGACTATCAGGATATGTACGACGGCTACATCCAGTGGCCCGCCGCTACCAATATGAAGTACGCCATTAACGAGGTGTTCAACTTTACCAAGGAGTTGTTCCCGGATGAGGAGCTGAAGGTTTATGTGCCCCCTTCCAACGTGCTTTCCCAGGAGGGAAGGGATGTACTGGGATCCACCTCCATTCGCAGCATTGCTTCGGTGTATCTGCCGGCGGATCTGGCCTATGCCCAGGAATTCGGCATTTCCAAGGAGGACGGCATCATCAATACCCCCCGTATCGTCTCCGGTTACCAGCCGGATGAATACATGTACTTGGCGGCTATGTCGGAGCTGAACTTCCACCTGGTAAGCACCCATTTCCAGCATCCCGATGATGTGCTGGATGAGGACCGTGGTGCCGCAGAGGGCTGGGAAAATCTAAAGAGCGGCCTGGAATCCTATATGGACTGGCTTTATTCCAGTGATCCGGAGATTCGGAATCTGACAGGATCGGAGCTGGCGGCAGCGGTACAGCGCTATGATCTTATCGGCGTGGAGAGAGAGTATGAAGACGGCAAGCTAAAGCTCCATTTTCAGCAGTTTGACAGGGAAGCCTGGATGCTGGTCCGTATGGGAAGCGGAAAGAGAGTGGATTCCGTGGAAGGCGGAGAGGCTAAGCCCCTGGGTAACTGCCTGTATCTTTTGAGAGCGGATCAGGAAGAGGTAACCATCAACATTAAGTAGGTAAAACCATGAGGATATGTGTGATTCTGGAAGGGTGCTACCCCTACGTAACAGGCGGGGTTTCCACCTGGATTCATCAATATATGACGGCAATGCCCCAGCACGAATTCGTGATCTGGGCCGTGGCAGCCAACTCCTCCATGCAGGGAAAGTTTAAATACACCCTGCCTGACAATGTGGTGGAGGTGCATGAGCTGTTTCTGGATGATGCCTTAAAGCAGACGGGAAAGGGCAAAAAGCACAAATATACCCGGGAGGAGATTGAGGTACTGAGGGACTTTATCGACTGCAAGAATCCCGACTGGGAGATGCTCTTTAAGATGTACGCCGATGAAGGCATTGAGCCCGTATCCTTCTTGATGAGCCAGGAGTTTTTGGATATTTTGACGGGGATCTGCCAGACCGAATACACTTACACGGCCTTCTCGGACTTTTTCCATACCATAAGGTCCATGTTTTTGCCGGTGCTTTACACCCTTCACAGCCATGTGCCTAAGGCGGATGTGTATCACTCCATTGCCACAGGCTACAGCGGCATTTTGGCAAGACTGGGAAGCTACAAGTACAACGTCCCCTATCTCATTTCGGAGCACGGTATCTATACCCGCGAGAGAGAAGAGGAGATCATCCGGGCAAAATGGGTTATCCCCGCATTCAAAAAGTTCTGGGTGCGCTTTTTCTACATGCTTTCTGCAGGGGCCTATGAAAAGGCTTCCATGATCACCAGCCTTTTTGCAGGGGCCAGAAAGATTCAGATCAGCATGGGCTGCGATCCGGATAAATGCGTCTATATCGGAAACGGCATTCACTATGACAGGTTCAGCGGCATCGGACCGAAAAAAGAGAACGGCCATGTGGATATCGGAGCAGTGCTTCGTATCGCCCCCATCAAGGATGTAAAGACCATGATCTACGCCTTCTCCGGGGTGAAAATGCGAGTGCCTAATGCAAGGCTTTTTATTGCAGGTCCGGAGGATGATAAGCAGTATGCTGCCGAGTGCTACGACCTGGTAGAGCGCCTTGGAGTAAAGGATATTACCTTTATGGGATCCATCAACGTGGTGGAGCACATGGGAGATTTTGATTTTACGGTGCTCTCCAGTATTTCCGAGGGTATGCCTTTGTCGGTACTGGAATCCTTTGCATCGGGACGGCCCTGCGTCACCACCGATGTGGGCAACTGCAAGGAGCTGTTATCCAGCGTGGCGGAGGATGATTTCTTGGGAAGCGCGGGAATCTGCGTGCCCCCTATGGATATTGCACAGCTGACAAACGCCATGGTATGGATGTGTACCAATACGGAAAAACGCTTCCAGATGGGGGTTGTGGCAAGAGAGAGAGTAGCAAAGTATTTTATGCATGAAGATATGATACGAAAGTATCAGGAAACCTATGATGAGGTATTTCGAAGATGGCAGGGATAGGCTTCAGTCTCAAGAGACTGTTTAACAAAAAAGGCATCCTGAATCTGTGCAAGGCCTACGGATACTCGGGCATTGTTACGGTTGGCCCTATGTTTCTGGGCGTTTTTCTGCTGCTTGGTGTTTCCTTTGTGGCACAGATCGGCGGCATGGACAAGCACGATCGGGATCTTTTAAACTGCATGCTTACCTACAGCCTGCTGGCGTCCCTTCTCATCACCGCCTGGTTTAACATGGTGGTCACCCGGTTTGTGTCCGATCGGATCTACGAGGAGCAGGAGGAAAAGGTGATGCCCTCCTTTTTCGGCTGCACCGTACTGGAGCTGTTTCTTTGTCTAATCCTTTACGGCGGATTTTTACTGTTTTCCGGAGCGGGACTGGTAAGAGGGCTGCTGTGCCTGTGGTTTGGCATGGTGATGATCTTAGTCTGGACCGAGATGAGCGATATAGCGGCTCTGAAGGATTTTCAGGCCATCGTATTGTCCTTTGCCATTTCCCTGATGATCGGCTTTTTACTGGCCCTCATTGTGGTGCTGGCAGGAAAGACTACGCTGGAGAGCCTTTTGTGCTGCGTCATCATCGGCTACGGGGTACTGGCAGTGCGGTATTTAAAGCTCATGCTTGATTATTTCCCCAAGAGTGAGGGAAGCATCTTTTCCTTCCTTCGGTATTTTGATCGTTATCCCATGCTGGCCATCTGCGGCGGCATGGTGAGACTGGGGCTTTTTGCCCATATCATCATTATGTATTTCGGACCCTTGAGATTGCAGGTACAGGGGCTGTTTTACAACGCACCGGAGTATGAGATCCCGGCGCTGATCGCCTTTTTCTCCCTGCTGATCTCAACGGTGAGCTTTGTGGTGTCGGTGGAGGTGAATTTCTATCCCAAGTATGCCAATTACTACGGGCTCTTTTCCGACAGGGGCGCCATCGGTGATATCCGGCTGGCGGGGAAGGAAATGTTGGATATGCTCCAGCGGGAGCTCTTTTATCTGGGGTGTAAGCAGCTGTTTACCACGGTGCTGTTCGTGGTACTGGGACCGCCTGTGTTTAAGGTGTTTTTGCCGGGTATGAGTTCCACCGCCATTGCCATTTACAAGTTTATGTGCGCGGGGTACGGCACCTATGCCATTGCCAACTCCGTAATGCTCATTGAGCTGTATTTTGAAGACTACATCGGATCGGTGATCGGATCCTGCCTGTTTACCGTGGTCAGCGCAGGGCTTTCCATCTGGCAGATCCTGACAGGAGATCCGGCGTACTTCGGTGTGGGATTCTTTGTGGGAGCCATCGTATTTTACTTCTTCTCCCTGCTGCATCTGGACTGGTTTGCCACCAAGCTTCCTTATTTCCTTTTGTCCAGACAGAGTCTGGTACCGGGAGGAGAAAAGGGATTCTTTACCTGGATCGCGGGGAAGCTGGATCGAAATTTTGAACAGAAAAAAGCCATTCGGGAGTATGGCAGGACATCATAGAAAGAAAAGATCATGCTGAAACGATTGAAAAGACAAAGGCTTCTTTCACTGATCCTGGTCATGACCATCTGTATGACGTGCTGTCTG
>JAEEKV010000206.1 GCA_016282595.1 Lachnospiraceae bacterium | reverse complement strand
GCATTATTTTGCACTGATGTAACCCTTTGCCTTTAAGAGCTCTGCACACAGAACAGCGCCGCCTGCAGCACCTCTTAAGGTGTTGTGAGAAAGACCTACGAACTTCCAGTCATAGATCGTATCCTCACGAAGACGTCCGATGGTAATTCCCATACCGCCTTCATAATCTACATCCAGCGTTACCTGAGGACGATTCTCCTCTTCCACGTAACGGATGAACTGCTTGGGAGCCATGGGAAGCTCAAGCTTCTGAGGCTCGCCGCTGAAGGAGGTCATAGCCTCGATGAGCTGCTCCTTGGTGGGTTTCTTTCTGAATTTTACAAAAACGGATGCCGTATGTCCGTTCAGAACCGGAACACGGATACACTGGCAGGAGATCTTGGGCTCAGCAGCCTTTACGATCTCACCGTTTTCTACCTTACCGAATACACGAAGGGGCTCCTGCTCGCTCTTTTCCTCCTCACCGCCGATGTAAGGGATGATGTTGCCTTCCATCTCAGGCCAATCCTTGAAGGTTTTGCCTGCACCGGAAATTGCCTGATAGGTGGATGCGATCACTTCATAGGGCTCAAACTCACGCCATGCATAAAGAACAGGCGCATAGCTCTGAATGGAGCAGTTGGGCTTTACAGCGATAAATCCTCTGGTGGTTCCAAGTCTCTTCTTCTGTGCTTCAATGACTTCTGCATGATCAGCGTTAATCTCGGGAATGATCATGGGAACGTCGGGAGTCCAACGATGTGCGGAGTTGTTGGAAACTACGGGAGTTTCCGTCTTTGCATATTCCTCTTCGATCTTGCGGATCTCATCTTTGGTCATATCCACTGCGGAAAATACGAAATCCACCTGGCTGGCTACTTCCTCAACCTCATTTACGTTCTTTACAATAATATCCTTTACAGCCTCAGGCATGGGAGTGGTCATTTTCCAACGATCCCCTACCGCATCCTCGTAGCGCTTGCCTGCTGAACGAGGGCTTGCTGCGATGGTGGTTACTTCAAACCAGGGATGGTTCTCCAGAATGGAAATGAACCGCTGTCCTACCATACCGGTTCCGCCTAAGATACCTACTTTTAATTTGTCGCTCATATTTCATCTCTCCTTCTATATTACCCTATAGGGTCATTATCATATTAGTTTCCGGTTACCCTGAAAGTTTACCGGCCCCGGCCCCTGTGTCCTGTAATGTATTACTTAGCCAGATATGCGCTGTAGAGCTCGATCTGCTTCTGCATTACTGCAGGACCCGGAGCCCCCTTAGTCAGCCGCTTACCCACACAGGTCTCAAGACTGATGGCATCAAAAACATCCTCTTCAAACACCGGACAGATCTCTTTCAGCTGGTCAAGTGTCAGATCATCAATGGCACATCCCAAATCAATACAGGTCAGCACCAGCTTTCCGATGATAGAATGGGCATCCCTGAAGGGTACCCCCTTCATAACCAGATAATCAGCCGCATCCGTAGCATTGGTAAAGCCCATCATAGCACTTTTTGCCATACGGTCTGTCTTAAAGGTGATGGTATCCAGCATACCTGTAAAAAGTTTTAGGCACATGGTAGCTGTATCCATGGCATCAAAAGCCATCTCTTTATCCTCCTGCATATCCTTATTGTATGCAAGGGGAAGTCCCTTCATTGTGGTCAACAGGCTCATCAGAGCGCCATACACGCGGCCCGTCTTACCTCTTACCAGCTCGGCAATATCCGGATTCTTTTTCTGCGGCATAATGGAGGAACCGGTTGAAAAGGTATCATCCATCTCCACGAACTGATATTCATTACTGTTCCAAAGGATCAGTTCCTCGGAGAATCTGGATAAATGCATCATGATCATGGAAAGTGCCGATAAATACTCGATCAGGTAATCCCTGTCGGATACGGAATCCATGCTGTTACCGGTAGGTCCGTCAAAATCCAAAAGGCTTGCGGTCATCTCCCGGTCCAGTGGATAGGTGGTTCCTGCAAGTGCTCCGCTTCCCAAAGGACAAAGGTTCATGCGCTTTCTGATATCCTGCATCCTGCTGCGATCCCGCATAAACATCTCAAAGTACGCACCCAGGTGATGAGCCAGTGTCAAAGGCTGAGCCTTCTGCAGATGAGTAAATCCCGGCATATAGGTGGTCAGGTTTTCCTGCATCAGTCGAAGGAGCACCTCCAAAAGCTCTTTCAAAAGACCATCGGTCTCATCGATACGATCCCTGGTGTAAAGCTTCATATCCAAAGCCACCTGGTCGTTACGGCTGCGTCCGGTATGAAGTCTCTTTCCGGCCTCTCCGATCCGCTCTGTCAGAACCGCTTCCACAAAGCTGTGAACATCCTCGTAGGCATCGGTGATCTCAAGTGATCCGGCCTGTACATCGGAAAGGATGCCTTCAAGCCCTGTCAGAATCTGCTCTTTTTCCTCTTCTGTCAAAAGGCCGCACTTTGCAAGCATCGTCGCGTGAGCCTTACTCCCGCGGATGTCCTGTTCTAAAAGTCTTTGGTCAAACCGGATGGATGCATTGAATGCATATACCATTTTGTCCGTTTCTTTTGTAAATCTTCCGCCCCAAAGTTGTGCCACTGTGCAGTCTCCTTTGTTCTCTTCTTATTTGTGAATTAAATGCTAACTTAATTTATTTCAAGACATTTTAGCATAAGGCTTAAACGATTTCAAGGAAAACGCTACCGCTTTTGCGTACGAAATCAGATACAAAAAGGGCGCAGCCATCAGCTACGCCCCTAAAGCTGAAAATGAGACTCGAACTCACGACCCCTTCATTACGAGTGAAGTGCTCTACCGACTGAGCTATTTCAGCTTGCTGCCTGTTTTGCAACATTGATATTATACCCAAATCATTCCTAAAATGCAACCATTTTTATCGGTTTAAGGAAGGAGGGGAAGGAAACCCGCAATAAGCGGGCCCCTTCCCTGAGAGATTAGATTACTTAATGATGATCGTTTTACTCTTCTTCTTGTTGGTTCCGTCGGTGGTCATAACCGTGATCTTAACCTTCTGTCCCTTCTTGGACTTCTTGGAGGCTGTGACCTTACCCTTGGAATTAACGGTTGCTATGGCCGGATCTGCGCTGATCCATTTCAGCTTCTTGTTGGCTCCCTTCGGTGCTTTGACTACCGCCTTCAGGGTTACGCTCTTTCCGGCTTTGAGCTTCACTTTCTTGGATCCCTTCAAGGTCAGTGATTTCACTGCCTTCTTCATAACGTTGATCTTGTAGGTTGCCTTGAGGTTTGATCCGTCTGTGGTCTCTGCGGTGATCACTGCCTTCTTGCCTCCGGCCTTAGCGTTCACACGTACATTACCGTTCTGATCGACCATTGCCACCTTGGTG
>JAEEKV010000205.1 GCA_016282595.1 Lachnospiraceae bacterium | reverse complement strand
CCACGATACCGTAGATCCTGCTTCTTTTTGGTTTTGGGTATGAACAGATCAACTGTTTATAAACCCGCGTTATTTGATCTTCGCAGTCTTGGGAAGACCTTTTTTGTTGAAGAATTTCTTATAATCCGCCTTCTTTGCCTTCGGAACCTTTACCTTTACTTTGCTCTTCAGTCCCTTAAAGGCCTTGGCTTTAACTGTCTTTGCAGTCAAATTCTCGGTTTTCACATTGATGTTCTTCAGTTTCTTACAGCCCTTGAAAATCTCCTTGCCGATGGTTACCACATTTACTTCGATGGTAACATTGGTAAGGGTCTTTTTGTTTGCAAAAGCCTTTGCTGCAATACCCGTTACCTGATAGGTAACATCATCGATGGTCACTGTAGCGGGAACCGTGGCTTTTTTGCCTGCCTTCAACAGTTTCTTAAAGGTAACCGCAGGTGTTTCACCACTCTTGGAGGTAACCACATATTCTGCCGATCCGTCAACAGCTTTGAAAACGGTCCCCTGTGCTTTTGCTTCGGGAGACTTTGTTTCTTCCGGCTTTGTCGTCGGCTTTTGTTCCTCTTCCTGATCTTTCTGTTGAGTATCTTTTGCGCCTTCCTGTTGACCGTCTTTTGCGCCTTCCTGCTGTTTATCATCAGGATCGACTTTTGCAGGCTCACCTTTAACCACCTTCATCCAGCCATGTACGTAAGTGATCTCATAGTTGGATGTAGTGTCATTGCCATCCTTATCGCAGATCTTTGCATCTGCAGGATAAATGGGAGCTTTGCCCTCTCTTTCCGTAGAGATTGCCGGTGTCAGTACGATGTCGCTGATCACCTGACCGTCGGCCAGAGAGCCTTTGGACACTTCTGCCATTTCCACGCCGGTAGAGATGGCACTGTTTACGGATACACTCTGGTTCACTGCCTTAATGCTGACAGGACAGGGAAGGATGGAAGCTCCTGATTCAAAAGAACTCGTTTCTACCTTATAATTGTTTCCATCATCACCTGTAACTGCAAAGTCGGTTACGGTTACTTTAATCCCTTTCCCCGATTTTGCCTTTTCAAAGATAGCTTTCGCTGCCACTACATCTACATCATCTTTTTCCAGTTTTCCCGTAAACTCGATCTCTTCGACCTTCGCCTTCTGCGTTCCGTCATACACCTTGTCGGCGACGGTTACTGCGCTGACCTGAAGTTTCTTTTTCTCAATCCTATAAATTTTACTTAATTCGCCGGTATAATCCCGGATGAAGGTGATCGTACAGATATAACTGCCTGCTTTTTTATGCTCTCCATCGATCTTGATTGTGTAATCCTGATCCAAAACCAGGGGGATGTCATCATAGATGACTGAAGGCATCTGCTCCTCGCCGTTATAGGTAAAGTCCGCCACCAGCTTCACCTTTTCATAATCTATCGGTTTTGCCCACTTTGCATAAAGCATCATGCTTTCGGTAACAAGATCCTCGTTCACATTCCATTTCTCTGTGTAATCGCTATCTTTATACCAGCCGGCAAATACAAAGCCTTCTTTCGTAGGAGTTTCCGTCAATTCCAAAAGACTGCCTTTTGTATTGTAAATAGCCGCTATTTTCGTGCCGCCCACGGTATTAAATCCTACTCTGCATGTACAGGTTACAGGTATATTACTGAGTAGATTGATCTGCTCCGTTGTCAGTGTTCCTGTAAGAGTCGTTCCGTCCGTTGTTACAATATATCTGTCTTCAGGAATTTTAACCGTACCCATATAACTGTCTGTTACAACTGTACCGCCAATGAGATTAACTGCACAGTTCTTAGCCTCATCGGTGCCGCCAATGCCGGATCCGTTTTCACCGGACATAGAAACGACATTACCCCCATAGATATTGACATCACATACGCGTCCACCGCCGCCAAGGCCGGAGGCGTTTTCAGCACCCTCTGCATAGATGTCACCTCCGAAAATGTTTATATGACATCCGTGATTTCCATTGGAGCCGCCAATTCCGGCATAACCATCACCACCGATCACAGCACCGGTTGCTTTGAGCGATCCGGAATCTGCCCCTTGACTCTGGGCATAAATATTTAGAGTGGTTTCTCTTCCGGACCAATCGGAAGTGGTGCCTTTTGCTACCTTAATTCCTTTTTTCGCCGTCAGTGTAACACCGTCACACAGAAGAAGCTTCACGGTTTTGGACGCCACAGTTAACTGCTCTGAGATCGTTACATCATGATCGACTACATACCAGCCTTTTGCGGCATCCTCATCACCGATCATATTTCTTGTACTATCTGTCAGGATCGTATAATCATCACAGATCTGCTCTTTTCCATTCTCATCGATATAGGGAATGGGTTTCAGGAATTTTGCATATAATTCAACATCACCGTAGACATTCTCATCGGGATCCCATGCATATTGAAAATCTTCAACTGTAAACCAGCCCCTGAATACAAACCCCTCTTTTTCGGGATCGGTCAAGACCAGCTTTTCTCCGATCACTACACTGGTCGGATTACCCTTTAGATCCACATCATCCTCTACATGGTAGATAACAGTAAACTCTGTTTTTTTGATCTTTGCGGTCACAACAGCATCCGTCTCACCTATAACAATGGTATAGACACCGTTCTTGTCAGGCACGAGAGTCTGACCATTCAATGCTACATTCTCAGCGGTATAACCATTTTGGACCGCCACCTTAATCACAGCTCCGGGTCTGTACTTCTCGGAAATCTTCATATCCGCATCAGCATCTTCAACGATGCCCATATTCTTCGGAAGATCCAGATAGCATGCCTCATCATAGGTCATGATCTTAAGCCATTTTGCGTAAAACGTAGAATTCTGGGTTAATTTGGTATTCTGTACCCATTTGTTATTCAGATCTTCATCGGTGAACCAGCCTTTAAAGATATATCCCTCTCTGACAGGATCACTGAGAGTTAACCCTTCTCCTGCATTCACCTTGTCCGGATTATTCTGATTCGTTACATCTGCATCAAGCACGTAGTTGATGTTGTATTGAATACGATTGACATCACCGGTGACAACAACGTTCTGATCTTCCATGTTGACGGTATAAACACCCTCATCCGGTGTAAGCGCTATTCCATTGGCGGAAACAGATTTCACTTCATAGTATTCATCAACGCCGAATGTAATGACCGCGTCCGGTTTATACTTTCCGTCTTCTTTGTATTTCGCGGGTGCATCTGTCACAATACTCATATGCTCAGGCAGTGTCAGAGTGCTTAACGGATCATCCGCATAATGGATGTTGCAGGTTTCCGGAATGCCTGCTTCCTTCAGACCGATGGTTCTGCTTTCGGCCCAGGTATGGTCCAGATAAAGATCTGTAAGGGCCGTATGCCCTGCAAAAACACCTTCGCTGATCTCTGTGATCCCGGATTTGATTTTTACAGTTTTAACTTTATCAATATGTTTTTTCCAGAAAACGCCGCTTTCAGGAATGGGAGGCATTGCACCGTTACCGGATACCGTAAGTTCTCCCTTATTAGTCAATGTCCACTGTATAGAGTCTCCGCAGGATCCTTTTGCAAGGATATCATTCACAGAATACAACTCAACGCATAAATCAAATCCTGAAGTCTTAGTACCGTTTCCGTCTGAGACGAAACGCAGAGTCATCGTTTCGCTTTCACTGATGATGGGATCTGAGATGGTAACATCTCCGAATACTTTCTCCCTTTTTGTTGCCGCATCGTACGTACCCTGAAAGATCTGTAGATAATCATTTTCACCAAGTGTAGAAACAGTTCCTGTTACCATCGGATAATAATCTTTCGGCGCTTGGATCTCCATCATACGGGTTACATTAGGACTGTAATTGCCATCTTTTCCGCCGTCATCATAAACATGGAACTGGGTGACTTCTTCAGGAATATGCACTACAGTTGTAGGATATGTCACGCGCGGAATATCAACTGACAACTCATCTTCATGGATAAAAACAGGCGTGATTTCAACATTTTCAGCCGGCATTCTAAACCAGGGCAGATAATCCTTGCTGAAGGAATACCACTGATTACCGCCCACTACAGAAACAGATTCGCTTACGCTTGCGGATTCATTCGGATCGTTATTGGGATCTGAAGCAGGCAGAGTATTTACTTTTATGCTATCAAATACATATCCGTCTTCAGCCTTTGGAATGACATAGATATAATCGCCAAATTGATAGGATTCTTTCGGCTCGCTGATCTGAACACTTCCTTCTGAAACTGTATGAATCTTTATCTCGTGACCTTCATCATTGTTTTTCATATAAGGTATTACGCGAGACTGTAAAACGCTTTTATCTACTAGGATCCAACCATCACCAAGCTTTTCTTTTAAGGGCGCTCCTGTTTCATCCCCTGAGACATAGGTAAAACAATCGCTCCTGGTTGTATAGCAATTGGTAATGGTCCTGTTCTCGTTATTTGCCACACAGGTGATCGATGCAGACCGGCAACCGGAAGAGTGATTGGCGGCCAGACAATTGATAAAAGCAGTTTTTCCACCTTCAGAGTTCCAGCCATAAAAATATGCTCCCTGCTGGTCGGCACCTTGCAGATACCCGGAAAACAGACAGTCTTGGAAGGTAACATCGGATTTGTTCCCCACAGCCAAAATTCCTGCCACATATTTTCCATGTGCCTGTATTGAGGCTTTTACCCAGCAGTTTTCGATCCGATTGACAGTATCATCCTTTGCAATTGCAACAAGTCCTGAAGTATAGTTACTGCCTCGAATTGACCCGTTAATTATCACATTTTTGATGACTGCTCCACCTATATATCCAAAAAAAGCTGTGTAATCGCCACCCCAGCTTGTCTCCGGCGTATTTATGGTAATCGTATGTCTGTTTCCGTCAAATACACCTTTAAAAGGGTTCTCTGAAGTACCAACCTTTGCAAGCATAAGTGAAGAAGTAATATCCTCTGCCAGTCTGTAATACTTATCCGAATACTGACCGCTATTAACCATTTTCGAAAATGTGATCCATTCATCCCTTGAATGGATCAGATAGGGACTCTCCTCTGTTCCCTGACCTGAAAGTGGCGATTGAGGACTGTCTGCCAAAATCTGCTGTGCGGGCAGTAGATTCAGCACCAGCGCTAACGCCATCAGCATTGCTATTGTCCGTTTCCGGACTGTGTTAACAAGTTTCATAATCATAAACCTCCTTATAAAATTTATTGAACATCCTGAACGTCCGGCTTTTTCAGCATAGCAGTTTCCGAAAGCCTTCGGTAGAGAACATACAAAAGCACAGCTGTAAGGATCGGCATCAGATACCCAATGTTTGCTGAAATGCCCGTATGTGACACCAGCAGGTTATACAAGGCATGAAAGGTGATGGAGATCGCAGCCCCGGCCACAAGCACCGGGAAACAGATCGCTTTGAGGCGCACCGCCAGAATGAGCCAGACGGAAAGGGCAAAGATACTGACGATATGCATCACGCCTACGGCCATTCCGCGGATCAGGACATAGGATATCCTCTCTGCTCCGGATGTCAGGATATAGCAGCAGTTTTCAAAGGTGGCAAAGCCGGCACCAATGGCAACCGCAAACATGGT
>JAEEKV010000204.1 GCA_016282595.1 Lachnospiraceae bacterium | reverse complement strand
TCTTCTGTGCAGTGCAGAGTGAGGAAGAAACCATTATGATCAGCCCCTGGCCCGTTGTAAAGAGCGAGCTGGCATTTACCAAAGAGGAAGAGGCAGTAGAGCTGATGAAGGAGGCTGTTCGCGGCATCCGTAACGTCAGAACCTCCATGAATGTGGCACCTTCCCGGAAGGCAGTTGTCATCGTGGTTTCCGAAAAAGAGCAGGTTCGGGATATCTTCGAAAATGGTAAGCTGTTCTTCGCACCCCTGGCCTATGCGTCAGAGGTTCAGATCCAAAGCGATAAAACAGGCATCAGCGATGATGCGGTTTCCGTAGTGATAAACGGCGGCGTGATCTATCTGCCCTTTGAGGATCTGGTGGATCTGGCTGCAGAAAAGGCAAGGCTTGAAGGGGAGGAGAAAAAGCTCCTTTCCGAAATTGCAAGAGCAGAGGGGATGCTGAAAAACGAGCGCTTTATCAGTAAAGCGCCGGCTGCCAAGGTGCAGGAAGAAAAGGATAAGCTTGCAAAATACACTCAAATGCTGACACAGATTAGGGAGCGCTTGACACAGATGAAATAGCAGGGGGGTAACGCTATGGCCTCAACCGGAATCTTAGGAAAAGCTGATTATTTTAGTGATGCAGGGAAAAATACATACGTCAGGATCACCGACGACAAAATGCAAGCCTGGTTGTATCTGGCCCCGAAAGCAGGGTCAGAGCCCTACGCCAGGGATGAGATTTTGCGGCTTTTGGTGGAAAACGGCGTACTGTACGGCTTCGACCAGTCCATCATTGTGGCTGTGGCGAAAAAAGGGATCTACCATCGTGAGATCCTGGTAGCCTCGGGGGCTGAACCCCAAAAGGGCAGTGATGGTTATTTCGAATATACCTTTGATATTCAGTCAGGTAAAAGTAAGCCTGTGATCCGGGAGGACGGCAGCGTGGATTATCAGAGCATGCGTGCTGTCAACAGCGTACAGGCGGGATCCTTGCTTGCCACCTATTACCATGCCGTTCCCGGTGTTTCCGGAAAGGATGTTTGCGGCAATGAGATCACCGTACCCATGGTGCGGGAGCTTCCCACCATTTGCGGAAGAGGCGTTTATCAGGGTATAGATGATCCGGATAAGTATTATGCGGAAAAGGACGGCAAGATCGAGGTATCCGGTGGAAAGCTGAACATCGTCAACGTCCTGGAGTTTTCCGGGGATGTGGATCAGCTCACCGGAAAGCTGGAATTTTACGGAGATATTCATATTCAGGGCAATGTGGAAGCCGGTACGATAATCCGTGCAGGCAAGTCCCTTACCATTGACGGTATCGTGGAAGCGGCGGATCTCTTCGCCGGAGGAGATATCATCCTAAAGCGCGGCATCCAGGGCTCTCAGAAAGCCCATATCGTAGGCCGCGGCAACCTCTATGCGGACTTTATCGAGCACACCT
The DNA here is from genome assembly GCA_016282595.1 of Lachnospiraceae bacterium. Classification (GTDB taxonomy): domain Bacteria; phylum Bacillota; class Clostridia; order Lachnospirales; family Lachnospiraceae; genus RGIG7926. The sequence goes on along the minus strand of JAEEKV010000204.1, from coordinate 21,615 downwards.
ATGTGAAGCTGGAGGGGGATGTTGAAGCCAATTACATCTTAAGCTCCTACATCAGTGCCCTCGGCAAGGTGAAGCTTTCCGGAAAGAAGGCCTCCATCGTAGGAGGCAGCGTCTATGCCAGGAAAGGGATCACCTGCAACTTTGCAGGCAACGACGTGGAGATCAAGACCCGTCTGGCAGCAGGGGTATCTCAGGAGATGATCGATGAGAACGAGAAGCTCCAGAGGCAGATGAAAACCGTCCGGGATGAAGTGCAGCGGATCAAATCCACCATCGTTTCCATGGGCAGTCATTTGCCGCCGGAAAAACTGCAGGAGTATAAGGTAAGACTTCAGCAGCTGATGACGGAACAGAAGAGCATCATGGATCAGCAAAAGGTGATCTTTGACAAGATGGAGGAAGGAAAGGATGCCACCATCTATGTGGGCGATACCATCTATTTAGGCTGCGAGATCTGCATTGACGAGCACAATCTGAAATTGGATAAAAAGAATGCAACTGTGGAGTACCGGAACATCTCCGGTATGATCACAGGGAAAACGGTGGCGTACAAGTGACCGAAGAATTTCGATATGAAGACGCCTGTGACTACCTTCTTAACATACCCAAGTTTACCGAGAAGCACACAGGAGAGCATACAAAAGCCTTTATCGACAGCCTGGACATCGGAGATCTGGGATCCCGGGTGATCCATGTGGCAGGTACCAACGGAAAAGGATCCGTTTGCAGCTATCTGCACGCGATCCTGACGGCAGCAGGTTATCATACCGTGCTTTTTACCTCACCCCATCTGGTGCGGATGACGGAGCGCTTTTCCGTTGACGGAAAAGAGATCGGCGAGGATGTATTCTTAGAAGCCTTCCTGAAGATCCGAGATCTTTGTGAGCGGATGCAAAAGGAGCAGGGACTTTCCCATCCTACCTTTTTTGAGTTTCTGTTTTTGATGCTCCTTGTTATCTGCAAGGATACGGATCCCGACTACGTGATCCTGGAAACGGGGCTGGGAGGCAGACTGGATGCCACCAATGCATTTCCAAAGCCCGCCCTTTGTGTGATCACCAAGATCGGCATGGATCACATGGCCTATCTGGGAGATACCAGGGAACAGATCGCCGGAGAAAAAGCCGGCATCATCAAAGCAGGAGTACCGCTGGTGATGCAAACCTCGGGGCCTGAGAGCGATGATGTGCTTTTGGCAAAAGCGAAGGAACTGGGCGCAAAGGTCTATCCTGTCAGCGTGGGAGAGAGCGGGGTAAAATTCAAGCCGAAAAACATTGATTTTTCCTATCAATCCCATTATTATAGTATTGGCCTATCTTTGGCCGGGCATGCAGCCTACCAGATCGTCAATATCAAAACGGCGATTTTGGCCTATGAACTCCTGAAGCAGGATCCGGAAAAACGGCTTTCTGCCGAGGAACTGAAACAGGTGATAGAGGGTCACGTTTGGCCCGGCAGAATGGAGGAGATCCTCCCGGGTTTGATCCTGGACGGTGCCCATAACGATGATGGAATGGAAAGCTTTCTTGCCTCAGTGCAAACAGACGGGGCAACAGGCTCAAGATCCCTGATCCTGGCGTTTTCCGCAGATAAGGATGTAGAAGGGATGCTGGAGCGCGTGGCAAAGTCGGGACTTTTTACCGCATTTTACGCCACGGCATATCAGGAGGGCAGGAGTCTTTCCCCTGCACTTCTTTCGGAAATGATGACACAAAAGGGTCTTACGGCTACGGCCTGTGAGACGGTTTCGGAGGCCATCCGACTGGCGATAGAAAAGCGAACCCAGGATGCGCCCATCTATATCGCCGGATCTTTGTATCTTGTCGGCGAAGTGAAAAAAATGTATGAGGACGGAATGTTAGAGGGACGATACAATGATTAATTTTGAAGAAGAACTGAAGAAGTTCCACCCTTCTTTGGAGGTGGAGGAAGCAGAGGATGCCATTCACCATCATGATCTTTCCGATATGGCGGAAGTGATCGTAGGTATCCTGCAGGATGAAAAACGGCAGTCTGATAACGAATAACCATAAGCAGCAAGGGGCAGTTTATGAAATGTTATAATTGTGGAGCAGAGCTGTCGGAAAAAGACTTCTGTACAGCTTGCGGTGTGGACGTGACAAATTACAAAAGAGTGATCTACATGTCCCATCGCCTATATAATGAAGGATTGGAAAAAGCAAATGTCAGGGACCTGTCCGGAGCCATTGTGTGTCTTCGAGAGAGCCTGAAATTTGACAAAAGCAATGTAGAGGCCAGGAACCTTTTGGGACTGGTCTATTTTGAGATGGGTGATGTAGTCGCTGCCCTGATGGAATGGGTCATCAGTAAAAACTTCCGTTCCAAGAAGAATCTGGCAGACGACTATATCAATGCAGTGCAGAGCAACAAGGCCCGCCTGGATACCATCAATCAGAGTATCAAAAAGTACAATCGTGCTTTGGAGCTGTGTCATCAGGACAGCAAGGATATGGCCATCATTCAGCTGAAAAAGGTGGTTTCCCAGAACACCAAGCTGGTGCAGGCACATTTGCTGTTGGCACTTCTGTTTCTGGATTCCGAACAATATCCCAGGGCAAAAAGAGAGATCGACAGAGTGCTGGCCATTGACGTGGGCAATACTTTGGCGCTTACCTATCGCAAATATATTGAAGACCAGACCACCTCTGAAGAGGAGGATGGCGGCACTGCTTCCGGAGGTCGGAAAAAGAAAGCGGAGCAGGTACGTGCAGCAGACAGCGCCGTTACCTATACCAGCGGTAATGAGGTGATCATTCAGCCTGCGGATGTTCATGAACCCAGAGGTGCATCCTCCATTCTGAACATCATCATCGGTCTCATCATCGGTGTTGCAGTCAGCTACTTTTTGATCCTGCCTGCCAGAGTGCAGATGGTGAGAAACAGTATGAACGAAGAGCTGAAGACCATCGGTGACAATCTGGATGCCAAGTCCTCCAGAGTAACGGAGCTGGAGCAGAGCGTTGCGGCACTGGAGCAGGAAAAGGCTCAGATGCAGGGCGCCATTGACGAATATACGGGAGAAAACGGTGAGTCCTTGAAACTGGATTCTCTTTTGACTGCAGCCAAGAGCTATCTGGATCATCCGGATGATGTAACCGGAGCTTCGGATCTTTTGTATGAGATTGATAAAACCTATATTGATACGCTGGCTTCGGAAGCTTACAGATCTTTGTATGATAAGCTTATGTCCCTGGTGGGACCTTCCGCAGCAAGTACTTTGTATGAGAGAGGAACGGCCAGCATCAATCAAAGCGACTATACCACGGCTGTAACGACTTTGGAAAAGGCATGGTTCTTTGCATCCAATCAGGATTCCCCGGATCCGGAGATCCTCTATTCTCTTGCCCAGGCTTACCAGCTGGCAGGAGAAACGGATAAGTCAAAATCCACCTATCAGAATGTGCTGAGCACCTTCCCTGAATCTACCGCGGCACAGAAGGCAACGGAAAGACTTTCGGAGAACGGTGAAGAAGGCGCAGCTGCACCGGCAGCGGGAGAGCAGACTCAGCAGAGTGAGCAAACCCAGCAGACTCAGGAACAGACGCAGGAGCCTGCTGAGGATGATAACGTCAGAGAGGGCGATAATACAGACAGCGCCGAGACTACCACAGTGGTTGAGGGTGCCGGTCTGTAAAGAGAATAAAGAAAAGAGGACAAAAGCATGGGAGGATTTTTTGGTGTTGCGTCAAAGCAGGACTGCGTGTTCGATCTGTTTTTCGGGATCGATTATCATTCGCACCTGGGTACCAGACGCGGCGGTATGACAGTATTCGGAGAGCAGGGATTTGAAAGGGCGATCCATAACATTGAGAACTCTCCTTTCCGAACCAAATTCGATAAAGATGTCAATGATATGAAGGGGTGGATGGGCATCGGATGTATCTCCGATTACGAGCCGCAGCCCCTTCTCATTCGTTCCCATCACGGAACCTATGCCATTACCACCGTAAGCAAGATCAACAACGTGGATGAGCTTACCAAGCAGCTGTTTCAGATCGGACATGCCCATTTCATGGAAATGAGCAGCGGCGAGATCAATGCTACCGAGCTTGTGGCAGCCCTCATCAATCAGAAGGACAATCTGGTGGATGGTATCCGCTATGCATTAGAGGTGGTGGATGGTTCCTTATCCCTTCTTTTGATGAATGAAAAAGGGATCTACTGTGCCAGAGACAAATACGGCAGAACCCCCGTTGTCATCGGGAAAAAGGATGATGCCTTCTGTGCTTCCTTTGAGAATTTTGCCTACAAGAATTTAGGCTATTCGGATTATAAAGAACTGGGTCCCGGAGAGATCGTAGTCATGACGGATAAAAACTGCGTGACGCTGGCAAAGCCCGGGGATGAGATGAAGATCTGTACCTTCCTTTGGATCTACTATGGCTATCCTTCCAGCAGCTATGAAGGATTGAACGTTGAGGAGATGCGTTATCGCTGCGGCGAAAAGATGGCGGGAAGAGATAATGTGGAACCGGATATCGTAGCCGGTGTTCCCGATTCCGGAACAGCTCATGCAGTGGGCTATGCCAATGCTTCCGGTATTCCTTTCTCCAGACCCTTCATCAAATATACACCCACCTGGCCCAGATCCTTTATGCCTACCCTGCAGGAGAAGAGAAATCTCATTGCAAAGATGAAGCTTCTGGCAGTTGAGGAACTGATCCGGGATAAAAAACTGCTTTTGATCGACGATTCCATCGTGCGTGGTACCCAGCTTCGGGAGACTACGGAGTATCTGTTTGACAGCGGTGCTAAGGAGGTACATATCCGTCCGGCTTGCCCGCCCCTTTTGTTCGGTTGTAAGTATCTGAATTTCTCCAGATCCTCCTCTGAGATGGATCTTATCACCAGACGTGTGATCGAGAGATTGGAGAATGGAAACGTTACCACGGAAGTACTGAAGGAGTATGCGGATCCCGAGTCTGAAAAGTATGAGAACATGGTGGAAGAGATCCGTAAGGAACTGAAATTTACATCCCTGAGATTTAACCGTCTGGACGATATGATCGAAGCAACAGGTCTGGAAAAATGCAAGCTCTGCACCTATTGCTGGGATGGACAGGAATAGAAAAAACGCACATGGGGGAACTATGAAAAAGATCGGATTTGACAATGACAAATACCTGGATATTCAGTCGAAGCACATCATCGAGCGTATCGGCCAGTTCGGGGACAAGCTCTATCTGGAGTTCGGCGGGAAGCTTTTTGATGACTACCATGCATCAAGAGTATTGCCCGGATTTGAGCCGGATTCCAAGATCCAGATGTTAAAGCAGTTAAAGGACCGCACGGAGATCATTATCGTGATCAGTGCCGGAGACATCGAGAAAAATAAGGTCCGTGGTGATATTGGTATTACCTACGATCAGGATGTGCTCCGTCTTGTGGATGCCTTTACCAACAACGGCCTCTATGTCAGCAGCGTTGTGCTGACACAGTTTGCAGGACAGCCTTCCGCCGTTGCCTATGAGAAAAAACTCAAAGCCCTGGGAATGAAGACCTATCGCCATTATCCCATTGAAGGCTATCCTTCCAATATTTCCCTCATCGTCAGCGATGAAGGATACGGAAAGAACGACTATATCGAAACCACCCGTCCTCTGGTAGTGATTACGGCTCCGGGACCGGGAAGCGGAAAGATGGCTACCTGCTTATCTCAGCTTTACCATGAGCAGAAGAGAGGCGTGAAAGCAGGCTACGCCAAGTTTGAGACCTTCCCCATTTGGAACATTCCCCTGAATCATCCTGTGAACCTGGCCTATGAAGCGGCTACGGCAGATCTGAATGATGTGAACATGATCGATCCCTTCCACCTGGAGGCTTACAATGAAACCGTTGTAAACTATAACAGAGATGTGGAAGTATTCCCGGTGCTGCGTACCATGTTTGAAAAGATCTCCGGATCCAGCCCTTACAAATCCCCTACGGATATGGGCGTAAATATGGCAGGCTACTGCATCGTGGATGATGAGATCACCAAGGCAGCTGCTAAGCAGGAGATCATCCGCAGATACTTTACAGCCCTTTGCGATAAGAGAAAGGGCAATGCCTCTGAAGAGCCCATCCATAAGATTGAGCTTCTGATGGAGAAGGCAGGTATTTCCGTTGCGGACAGACCGGTAGTAAAGGCTGCCAATATTCGTCATGAAGAAACCGGAGGCCCGGCAGCGGCCATCGAAATGGAAGACGGTTCCATTATTACCGGAAAGACATCCTCCCTTTTGGGAGCCTCTTCGGCTATGCTGCTGAATGCCCTGAAGACTCTGGCAGGAATCGATGATGCTGCAAAGCTCATCTCTCCCAATGTCATTGAGCCTATTATGGAAATGAAGGTGCGGTATTTAAGAAACCACAATCCGCTGCTTCACCTGGATGAGATCCTGATTGCGCTGTCCATCGAAGCGGTAACCAACGAAGAAGCCAGACGTGCTTACGCATGCCTGCCCATGCTGGAAGGATTGGAGGCACATTCTTCCGTGATCCTGTCACAGGTGGATGTAGGCGTCTTCAAGAAGCTTGGGATCCAGCTTACCTGTGAGCCGAAGTACCACAGTAAGAAACTGTATCATACCTGAGATCATACAGGCGGCTGTCCGGTGGCAGCCGCCTGTTCTATGTACTCCGCAGCCGTCGAATCTGCACCCTCCGGTTTACACTCTTTAGAGCGCTTAGCTCAGACATACGTTTCCTGCTTCGCAGGAAGTAAAGCTCGCCGCCGAAGGGTCAGATCTCGCCGGAAGCTCATCGATACATATACTCCGCAGCCGTCGAATCTGCACCCTCCGGCTTAGCTCAGACATACGTTTCCTGCTTCGCAGGAAGCCGAACTCGCCGCCGAAGGGTCAGATCTCGCCGGCAGCTCATCGATACATATACGCCGCAATCGACGAATCTGTACCCTCCGGCGGCTGCTAACCGAATACAGATACGTAATAAGGAGAATGATATGAATAGTCCGTACATCAAGATCTGCGGGATCACAAAGGAAGAGGAAACTGCATATCTCAATGAGGCCCAGGTTGAGTTCATGGGCAATGTTCTGTTCTTTGAGAAGAGTCACCGGTGCATCGGCATCGACAGGGCAAAGCAGATCCACAGAGAGATTTTGCCGCAGATGAAAAAGGTGGCGGTTGTGGTTTCGCCCACAAAGGAGCAGCTGCTTCAGATCGAGGATGCGGGCTTTGACTATGTGCAGATTCACGGACAGCTGCCGCCTATATCGGAGTTGGAAGGCCTTGGTATCGGAGTACTTCGTGCCTTCAACGGAACCTCCATGACGGAGCAGGAAGAGGCTCTGTTTTCACAGGATCTCTTTGACGGATATCTACTGGATGCAGCCATGCCCGGCAGCGGCGTAGCCTACGATCCGAACCTCTTTGATGAGATGAGAAATCGGATCTTCCAAAAGGATCCGAGGGCAGAGGAAAAGCTTTTGTTTCTGGCAGGAGGTCTTACGCCTCAAAATGCTGCTTCGGTAATAGAGCAGGTACATCCTGCGGGAGTGGACATCTCCAGCGGCGTAGAACTTGCGGATAAGAGCGGCAAGGATCCGGAAGCCATCCGCGCTTTCGTACAAGCAGTCAGAGGAATGCAACAAAAAGTTAGCGCAAGCTAACTTTTTACGGTTCACAAAAAGATCATATATTTTATGAAAAACCATATTGCACAATCCGGCCCGGTATGGTATATTGCAGTTGAGCGTGATTCTTTGAACATGCATCAGACGATTTCACAAGATAGAGGAAAACAATACGATAGATGGACGGTACCGAACGGACCGTATTTGAAGATCGTGTTTTCTGTCAGTACGTCAGAATGATGCAGGCTCGCGCCTGTATTTTTTTTGTTTCTGTCATCTCGACTCTCGGAAAGCGTTCTCATGCAGAAAAGATCACGAGACACTTATGGAAGACGAAAGTCACCTAAAAGAAGAGAGGAGATTCTTATGAAAAAAAACAAAACCCTTTACATGGTACAACTGGCACTGATGGCTGCGATCACTTTGTTGATGGCTCTGACACCCCTTGGCTACATTAAGACCCCGATCCTGTCGGTTACCCTTCTGACAGTTCCGGTTGCAGTAGCAGCAATTTTGCTTGGCCCCGTAGGCGGCGTGGTTTGCGGATTTGCATTCGGTATGACAAGCTTTGTAAACGCCCTCATGGGAACCGGCTCCGCACTTTTGATGGGTCTTCTGCAGATCAACCCTGTACTTACTTTTGTGACTGCAGTAGTTGCCAGAGTTTTGGTAGGTCTGTTTACCGGACTCATCTTCAAGGCATGCTATAAGAGCAAAAAGATCAAGCCTTTTTCCTTCTATGTGGCATCCCTTTGCTGCCCGCTTTTGAACACCATCCTGTTCATGGGATTTTTGATGCTGTTCTTCTTCAACTCCCCTGCCATCCAGGCAAGTGCTGAGAAGTTCGGAACCCACAATCCCCTGCTTCTGGTAATCATGATGGTAGGTGTTCAGGGTGCTATCGAGGCAGGTATCTGCTTCGTTATCGCAGGTGCGGTTTCCCGTATCCTTTACGGCGTGCTGATTAAATCCGGCGCCATCCAGGGCAAGATATTCGAAAATGACAAGAATCACAAGCCTGCTGAGAGTGTACAGTAAGCTTGGTGTATATTTACAAGCATACAGATGATAAAATGCTCCCTGTCGGAAATACCGACAGGGAGTTTTTGCGTAGAACTACCAGGAATGAGCTGGAGCACTCTAAAGAGTGTAAACCGCAGGAGGCAGATTTGGCTGGCGCATACCGGATGCGTACTGGATGCAAAGTAAATACTTGCCAATACAGCCCGTAAAATGGTAAAATATATCTGTATGTTCAAGTTGCAGAAAGGGGTGACGCATATGAATTCCCTTTTTATTCATATCAAGGCTGTAGTAGAGCAGGACGGCATGTTTCTCATCCTGAAACATTGGATGGATGATCGTATCATGGATCCCTATTCCTGGGAGTTTATTGATACCGAGATGGAGGCCGGAGAGAGTCCGGAGCAGGCAGCCCTTCGGGCGGTGCAGGAGAATACCGGCATCGAGGGAAGCATCACGGATACACTTTATACCTGGACCAATATGCTGGGAGACAGGCAGTGCGTCGGAATCGCATTTTTGGTGCATCTGGCGGAGCACAATCCCACCATCCAGATCGGAGAAGAGTACTGCGGATATGAGTGGATCACTCTGGATGAATTTGAGCAATATATTGACAACAGGAATGTGGTAAAGGATCTGACGAAAACCCTCACCACTGCCAAGAAGGCGGGGATCATCATAGAGTCTTCATCACAGACCTGAGAGAAAGGTGAAAACATGATCAATCAACTGGTAGCAAGTATCAAGAAAAAACAGGCACCTATCGTAGTGGGCCTGGACCCCATGCTGGATTATATTCCGGAGCACCTGCAAAAGGAGGCCTTTGAGAAATATGGCGAGACTCCCGAAGGTGCTGCAGAAGCCATCTGGCAGTATAACAAGGGTCTCATCGACGCCATCGCAGATCTGGTTCCGGCAGTAAAGCCCCAGATCGCCATGTATGAGCAGTTCGGCCTGGAAGGCGTAAAGGCTTTTCAGAAGACCGTTAACTACAGCAAGGAAAAAGGCCTCATCGTCATCGGTGATATCAAGCGCGGCGATATCGGAAGCACCTCCGCTGCCTATGCAGTAGGTCACCTTGGCAAGGTAAAGATCGGCAGCAAGAGCTATGCCGGATTCGATGAGGATTTCGCAACTGTCAATCCCTATCTGGGATCCGATGGCGTAAAGCCCTTCATCGAGGTTTGCAAAGAGGAGAAAAAGGGCATTTTTGTTCTGGTAAAAACCTCTAATCCTTCCAGCGGAGAATTTCAGGACAGACTCATGGACGGAAAGCCTCTGTATGAGATCGTAGGCGAAAAGGTCAACGAGTGGGGCAGCGAAGTCATGGGAGATGCTTACAGTTATGTAGGTGCTGTGGTAGGCGCTACCTATCCCGAGATGGGCAAGGTGCTTCGTGACATTATGCCGAAGGCGTACATCTTAGTGCCCGGCTACGGCGCACAGGGCGGAACAGGAAAGGATCTGGCACCCTTCTTTGACAAGGACGGACTGGGAGCCATCGTCAATTCCTCCAGAGGCATCATTGCAGCCTGGAAGAAGGATCCTTACAAAGAGAAGTTTGCACCGGAGGGCTTTGCGGATGCAGCCAGAGCAGCGGTGCTGGATATGAAGGAGGATATTAACAGTGCAATCCTATAAGCAGGAATTCATTGAGTTTATGGTTCAAAGCGAGGTACTTCGTTTTGGAGAGTTCACCTTAAAGAGCGGACGCAAGTCACCCTTTTTCATGAACGCAGGAGGATATGTGACAGGCAGCCAGCTGGCAAAGCTGGGACGCTACTACGCACAGGCTATCCATGAGAATTTCGGAGATGATTTCGATGTCCTTTTCGGACCGGCCTACAAGGGCATTCCCTTAAGCGTAGCCACCGTCATTGCCTATGATGAGCTTTACGGAAAACAGATCCGCTATTGCTCCAACAGAAAAGAGGTTAAGGATCACGGCGACACCGGAATCCTTTTGGGAAGCAAACCCAAGGACGGAGAAAAGGTTGTCATCATCGAGGATGTAACCACCTCCGGTAAATCCATTCAGGAGACCTTCCCCATCTTAAAGGCACAGGCGGATGTAGAGATCAAGGGACTTGTAGTTTCCTTAAATCGAATGGAAGTAGGACCCTCCGGTACGGTAACGGCTCTTCGTGAAATCGAAGAGACCTATGGATTTCCTGCAACTGCCATCGTAACCATGGATGAGGTAGTAGAGTATCTGTACAACAGACCCTGCAACGGAAAAGTGGTGATCGATGATAGCATTAAGGCAGCCATCGACGCTTATTATGCGGAGTATGGAGTAAAGCAGTAAAGAGTCATGGCAAGAAAACGATTTGTATTTTCCGACAAAAAGAACCCGGAAAAAGGACTGTTTTCCGTCTTTCTGGGAGTGATCAGCCTGCTGGGAGTTTTAGGGAGCCTCCTTGTTTCCTACAAGAACGGAGGAACCATTCCCGTAAGACTCGGAGCGGTTGTCTTTTTGTCTGTATTTTTCGCAGTCACGGGCCTGATCATGGCCATCCGCTCCCATATGGAGCATGACGTGCTGCTGTTGTTTCCGAAGATCGGCATTGGGCTCAATGCCCTTACCATATTGATCTGCGGGATCATCTTGTACATGGGCGTATAGTCTGTGTCACAAAAAATGAAGTATATGGAGATTTAAAAATGTTAGAAGAGCTGTTTGTGCTGGCAAAAGAAAGTTTGTCCCGGATCCCGTCCGAAGACGCGGCAGGAGGGGCATACTCTCCCTATTTTCGGCAGGTAGCTCTTTTTCTCTTGCAGCTCATTGAGCTGTCGGAGAAAAGAAGCGAAAAGGATCCCGCTACCTGGGGGCTGTCCGAATGGGAAGAAGTCAACGAGATGCTGTACGGGGATATCGCAGGGGACCACTATGAGGAGAGCTGGGCGAATCCCTCCTATGCAGGAGAGCGGGTTGCAAAAGAGTGGGCCGGCTTTTTGCCCTTCGTCTATATGCAGATGAGAAGCTGCATCGGGGATGTATATGAGAACGATACCGAAAGGTTTTTGGATCATATCCAGTATTTCCTGGGCCTTTATCATTCCTTCTGTGAAGCGGCAGAAGAAGGAAAGGAGCCATCCTATCAGGTAGTATCGGATGACCTTGCGGACTTTATGTTTTACCGCATGGAAAAACAGTCCGCCCATACCATTGCTGCCAAGATCGATCCGGATCGGGATTTTGCCTACAACATCATCATGGAATCTGATTTTTCAGATCCCTCTTATCTGTATCGCTTCGGACAGTACATTTCCGATAACCAGATCAAGACCGCTGAGTATCTCATGAGTCTTCCACAGGAGACCTTGCAGAAGATGGCGGATACCTTTACGGAAGGGTATCGTATCGGCTTTATCAAAACCGGGAAGGATCTTTCCATCAAAAGCGGCGTGCAGCTGATCTATCCTATCGGTTTTGAACCGGTGATAAAGTTAGCGATTGCTAACTTTAAGAAGATGGGCCTTCGTCCCATCATTCCCATTGACTCATATTGCGTAACGGAAAAGGAGTACGGTCTGACAAACGGCGTTTCCGGAGAGATTCCCAATAAGCAATGTGAGTATGATCACAGAGAAGACAAAGCACTGTATTTGAATCATACTCTTTGTGAGAGAAGACTGCAGACCCTGACTCAGAACTTTGAGGAAAGAAAGAAACTGGCCCGGGGCGTTGCAGGTCCCGCAGTCATCGAGATCTTCGGAGAACCGCCTTTCGATCTGAAGAGCTGCAAATACCAGCCGGAGTTTTCCGAAAAGCAAAGAGATCTTCTGGTGGAATATACCGGACTGCAGTCCAAGATGCAGAATGAATACATTCCCGGAGAGGAAAGAAGCTATACCGTGATCTCCTTCCCGGTACCGGAGGTAGGAGAGCAGTATCCCGAGATCATGCGGGAGACCATCCGCCTCAACACTCTGGACTATGAAGTATATGAGCGGATCCAGCAGATCATGATCGACGAGCTGGATACCTGCAAGAGCGTGATCATAGAGGGCAAGGGAGACAATGAGACGAACCTGACGGTGAATCTGTATCACCTGACGGATCCTGCTAAGCAGACCATTTTTGAAAACTGCGTAGCGGATGTGAACATCCCTGTAGGAGAGATCTTTACCTCTCCGGTGCTTTCCGGAACCAACGGTCTTTTGCATGTGACCCGGGTATTCCTAAACGGCGTAGAGTACAAGAACTTAAAGCTTTGGGTGAAGGACGGAAGAGTCACCGATTATTCCTGCACCAATTTTGAGGATCCCGAAGAGGGACGCAGGCTCATTGAAAACCAGATCCTGCATCATCATAAAGGCATTGCCATCGGCGAGTTCGCCATCGGAACCAATACCACGGCTTATCGGATGGCGAAGGACTTTGGTATCGAAGACAGAATGCAGATCCTCATTGCGGAAAAGACAGGTCCCCACATTGCCTTCGGAGATACCTGCTATTCCCACGAAGAGGAAGTGGCAACCTACAACCCCGACGGCAAGGCCATCGTGGCAAGAGATAATGAGGTTTCCCTGCTTCGAAACAGTGAGGATGAGGAAGAGGCCCGCAAGGCATACTATAACTGTCATACGGATGTGACCCTTCCCTATGACGAGCTGGGTGGACTTTGGGGCTTAAAGGAAAACGGCGAACGCATCGCCATTCTGGAAAACAGCAGGTTTGTTCTGGAGGGAACCCAGACTCTCAATGAGCCCCTGGATGCGTAAAGATACAGACAGAAAATCAGATCAAATAATCAAGTCAAACAATCTGCATAAGGCAGAACAAATAAGGAGGACAACATGGCACAGGTAGCAATCGTAATGGGATCGGATTCGGATATGCCGATCATGAAAAAAGCAGCGGATGTATTAAAGGAGCTTGGGATCACATTTACCATGCACATCATTTCCGCACACAGAGAGCCGGAGGAGTTCTTTTCCTTCGCTAATACCGCAGAGGAAAAAGGATATAAGGTGATCATTGCAGGCGCAGGTATGGCAGCACATCTGCCGGGTATGTGTGCAGCAATCTTTCCCCTTCCCGTCATCGGAATTCCCATGCACACCACATCTCTTGGAGGCAGGGATTCTTTGTATTCCATCGTACAGATGCCCAGCGGCATTCCCGTGGCTACGGTAGCCATCAACGGCGGACAAAATGCAGGTCTTCTGGCAGCCAAGATCCTGGCTACATCGGATGAGACACTGCTTGGCAAGCTTAAGGATTATTCCGAGAACATGAAGAATGCAGTGATTGCCAAGGATGCCAAACTGCAGGAGGTCGGATACGAGGCTTATTGATCCGGCAGGCAAAATACATGGAACCGAAAATGCGCAGGCCCAAGGGCAGGCGTTTAACACCCATAAAAGGAGAATACTATGGATTACAAAAAAGCAGGCGTTGACATTGAGGCAGGATACCGCAGCGTGGAGCTCATGAAGGAGCACATCAAAAAGACCATGCGCCCCGAGGTCCTGGGAGGCATCGGCGGATTTGCCGGAGCATTTGATCTTTCCGGCATCAAGCAGATGGAGGAACCGGTGCTCTTATCCGGAACCGACGGATGCGGTACCAAGGTAAAGCTGGCGTTTTTGATGGATAAGCATGACACCATCGGTATTGACGCCGTGGCTATGTGTGTGAACGATATCGCATGCTCCGGTGGCGAGCCCCTGTTTTTCCTGGACTATATTGCATGCGGAAAGAACATTCCGGAAAAGATCGCAGCCATCGTCAGCGGCGTGGCAGAAGGATGCCGTCAGGCCGGAGCTGCTCTGGTAGGCGGTGAGACCGCTGAGCATCCCGGACTGATGCCGGAGGAGGAATACGATCTGGCAGGCTTTGCCGTAGGTGTAGCCGACAAAAAGGAGATGATCACGGGACAGAGCATTAAGCCGGGTGATACCCTGGTTGGAATCGCTTCCTCAGGCGTTCACTCCAATGGCTTTTCCCTGGTTCGTAAGGTATTTGAGATGACAAAGGAAAGCCTGGACACCTACTATGATGAGCTGGGCAAGACCCTGGGAGAAACCCTCATCGAGCCCACCAGGATCTATGTAAAGGCTTTAAAGGCTGTCAAGGATGCAGGAGTTACCGTAAAGGGATGCAGCCACATCACAGGCGGCGGCTTCTATGAGAACATTCCCAGAATGCTGCCGGATGGCGTAAAGGCTGTAGTGAAAAAGGATTCCTACACCGTACCTCCCATCTTCAAGCTGATGGCAGAAAAAGGCGGTATTGAAGAGCAGATGATGTACAACACCTTCAACATGGGCATCGGTATGGTGCTTTGTCTGGATCCTGCCGATGTGGATGCTACCCTGAAGGCACTGGAGAGTGCAGGGGAGCAGGCCTTTGTTATCGGACAGGTAGAAGCAGGGGAGAAGTGTGCTGAGCTTGTGTAAGCCTTGGCTAACTTTTTTCCATACAGAAATTTAACGGATCATCAGAAATCAAGTGAGAAAGGATAAAACTATGAAAGTATTGATCGTAGGCGGCGGCGGAAGAGAGCATGCCATTGCCATGAGCGTAAAAAAGAGCCCCAAGGTAGAGAAGCTGTACTGCGCACCGGGAAATGCCGGAATTGCAAAGATTGCGGAGTGTGTTCCCATTAAGGTGGATGAGTTTGAAAAAATGGCTGCTTTTGCCAAGGACAATGCCATTGACCTGACCATCATCGGACCGGATGATCCTTTGGCAGCAGGTATCGTGGATGTATTCGAGCGGGAAAACCTCAGGGTATTCGGACCGAGAAAGAATGCAGCCATCCTGGAAGGCAGCAAGGCCTTTTCCAAGGATCTGATGAAGAAATACGGAATTCCCACCGCAGCCTATGAGAATTTTGACGATCCGGCAGCAGCACTTGCCTATCTGGAAACTGCAAGCTACCCCATCGTGCTGAAGGCTGACGGCCTTGCGCTTGGTAAGGGCGTTTTGATCTGCCAGAATAAGGAAGAGGCCCAGGAAGGCGTAAAGAGCATCATGGAGGATAAGAAGTTCGGAAGCGCCGGCAACCGCATGGTTATCGAAGAGTTTATGACGGGACGTGAGGTTTCCGTTCTCTCCTTTGTAGATGGAAAGACCATCAAGATCATGTCCTCTGCCCAGGATCACAAGAGAGCAGGAGACGGAGATACGGGGCTGAACACCGGCGGTATGGGAACCTTTTCTCCCAGCCCCTTCTATACTCCCGAGGTAGATGCCTTCTGTCAGGAGCAGATCTTCCAGAAGACCGTAGATGCCATGAGAGAGGAAGGCAGAGAGTTCAAGGGAATCATCTTCTTTGGCCTTATGCTTACCGAGAAGGGCCCCAAGGTGCTGGAGTACAACGCCAGATTCGGTGATCCTGAGGCACAGGTGGTACTGCCCAGACTGAAGAACGATCTGATTGATATTGTAGAGGCCTGCATTGACGGTACTTTGGATCAGTGTGAGGTTTCCTTTGAGGATAACGCAGCAGTTTGCGTGGTACTGGCATCCGACGGCTATCCCGTTTCCTATGAAAAGGGCTTTGAGATCAAGGGCCTGGAGAACTTCGACGGCAAAGAGGATTACTTCTGCTTCCATGCAGGATCCGCCGAGAAGGATGGCAAGATCGTCACAAACGGCGGCCGTGTTCTTGGCATCACCGCTACGGGAGATGACTTAAAGCAGGCCAGAGAGAAGGCTTACAAGGCCACCGAGTGGGTGCAGTTTGACAACAAGTATATGCGTCATGACATCGGTAAGGCCATTGACGAAGCATAAGTCCTCAGCGTTTACATAAATGAAAAATGCAAGTTATCTTTCATTATGGAACCTTCCAAAGAGGCTATAAAACCTGAGAAAATTGAAAAACGAATGATATTTTGGTTGACGTAACATAGTTATCATAGTATGATAAGGGCGGATTATTCCGTTTATTTTGAATGAAATCTTGCAAACTTATCATACTATGGAGACCATCATGACTTCGATCAAACAAAATGCTGCGAAAAGATCCCTGCTCAAACTGTCGAAAACCCTTTTGGCTGTGGGCTTTCTGGTGCTTGGATCTACCATGAGCGCCAAGGCTGCCATCGGAACGGGAGAGCTGACGGCGGATCAGGTGAATGTCAGAAGCGACGCCGGAACCACGGCGGCTAAGGTGACAACCCTTCCCAAGGGATCGCAGATGGTGATCGATGGCGTGAAGGCGGATGCCACCGGAAAATACTGGTATCAGGTTTCCTTTACCGCAAACGGCAAAACCTACAGCGGTTATATCTTGGGAGACTATGTCAAGTATTCGGCAGGCACTGCCCAGTCCCAATCTACTGATACCGATACCACCACCAAAAAGAAAAAAAAGAAAAAAGCAAAGCAGCAGGAAACAGCCCAGACCCAGGTTTCCAATGATGCAGTAACGGAGGTCAAGGTTCCGGAGAGCATCAATGAGATGGTCATCGCTGAAGCGGAGAAGGCGGAAAAGGCCAAGAGCACTTCCACCGAAAGCACCACCGCAGCGGAGACCACCCAGACCGGAGTAAAGGGTCAGAAGGCACTGAGCACCGGAGATTATATCCGGGTTCGGAAATCTCCCGTTACGGGAGCCCAGGTTTCCAGTCTGATGAAAAATACCAAGGTCACCCTCATTTCCGAGAAAAAGGGAAGTGACGGCCAGACCTGGTACCGCGTGAAGTTCAAAAGCGGCGGCAAGAACGTTAAGGGATATGTAAGAAGCGATTTCTTAGCCCTTCAGCCCAGAACGCAAAAAGTAACAGAGACCAAGAAAACCACAGAGGAAGAGGAAGAAGAGGACGAGGAAGAGGAAACCGTACCCGAGGCCGTAGTCCTTTCCGATGCGGAATTTGAAGCGGAAATGAAGGCCCAGGGCTTCCCGGAGAGCTATAAGAAGGGACTTCGGGCGCTGCACGAGCAGCATCCCACCTGGAGCTTTAAGGCAAAGAATACGGGCCTTGACTGGAATACGGCGCTGACAGCCGAGAGCAAGGTGGGTCTGAACCTGGTATCCAAGGGATCCATTACCTCCTGGAAATCCACAGAGACCGCAGCCTATAACTGGCGCAAGAATATCTGGTACACTTTTGACGGAGGCAGCTGGGTAGCAGCTTCCCAGGCTCTCATTGCCTACTATATGGATCCGAGAAACTTCCTTTCCGATCCCCAGATCTACCAGTTTGAGACCTTGGAGCATGAGGCGTACCAGACCAAGGCAGGTGTGAACCAGCTTCTGGCAGGCACCTTTATGAGCGGAAAATATACCGAGCCCGACGGCACTCAGAAAAGCTACGCCAACACCTTTGTGAAGATCGGTAAGCAGGTGGGCGTCAATCCCTATCATCTGGCAGCCAGATGCTACCAGGAGCAGGGTGCAGGGTACTCGGACAGCATCTCCGGAAAAGTAGCCGGACTGGAGAATATTTTTAACTACTTTAACATCGGAGCTTACGCTGCCAACGGTAACTCCCCCACCAGGCAGGGACTTTTGTATGCTTCCTCTACTTCAGCGGGAGCAGCCAATTACAACAGACCCTGGAATACCCGGTATCAGTCCATTTTGGGCGGTTCCATGTATCTGGCGGAAAAGTATGTAAAGACCGGACAGAACACCCTGTATTTCCAGAAGTTCAATGTGGTGAACGGCACCAACGGACTTTACAAGCATCAGTATATGGCCAATGTGCAGGCAGCTTCCAGCGAAGCAACCCGCATGAGCAAGGCATACAAGGACAATGAGCAGGCGCTGGTATTCTACATTCCGGTATATCAGAACATGCCGGAGAAGGCATGTGAGATGCCGATGAAGGATGCCAACCCCAATGACTATCTGACAGACCTTTCGGTAGAGGGCTTCGAGCTGACTCCCGCCTTTGACGGTATGAAGACGGAATACACCCTCACCGTAAAGAAGAAAGTGACAAATGTCGTGATCAGTGCAACGGCAGCCAGTGCTACCTCCGTGATCTCAGGAACCGGAGAGGTAGAGCTTGAGCGCGGAGAGAACACCTTCGTCATCAAGTGTCAGGCAGCAGCCGGAAACAGCAGGGACTATACCTTAAAGATCACCAGAAAATAAACAGAAAAGAAGCAGGAAAACAAACGTAAAGGAGAACGACATGAGCAGGAAAAATCTTACATGGGGAAAACAGTTACTGTTTGGAGCGGGCGTTTTAGTTCTGACATCGGTAACATCAGCTGCGGCGGTACTGGCAGCGGGAACGGTCAGCGTATCCCCCTCCAAGAGCAGCGTAGGGGTTTCCGAGCAGGTCACCGTCAATGTACAGACCTCTGAACCGCAGGATCCTTCCACACCCCCGCAGATCTCGGTCAGCTATGATCCGTCGGTTTTGCAGTTTGATTCCTGTGATGTGGATTTCGGCGGCGGAGAGGGAGGCCTTGTAACCTTAAACGGTACGGGCGGAACCCTGACCTTTACCGCACTTTCAGCAGGCAGTGCCAATGTCAGCGCAGAAGCCATTATCGATGAGGATGGTAACAATCCCGCGACTTCCTCGGCAGCCATTCAGATTGCCGGGCAGGAAGGTGCAGGCGGCGCAGCAGCAACGGAAACAACAGCAGGGGCAGGCAGCAGTGCAACCCTTCGGGCACTGGCTATTGAGCCCGGTGTACTGAGCCCTGCTTTTACTCCTGAAAATACCAACTACACCATCACCATTCCGGAAGGCGTAACGGATATCACCGTCAGCGGCGGCGTTTCCGATCCCTCTTCCCAGATCAGCTCCGCAACCGGTTTCAAGGGCCTTGGAGAAGATGAAAGCCAGGCACAGATCACTGTAACGGCAGCAGATGGTTCTACTTTGGAATATCATTTCACCATCGTAAGAGGTGATGTGGATGCGGCAGCAGCAGAGGCAGCAGCTACGGAAGAAGCAGCACCTGCAGAGACTCCGGAAGCAACTGAGGAAACGGGAGCAGCTGAGACCGCTACCACAGGCGAGCAGTCCGGTGACGGCATGAGCGCAGGCTTCGGAATCGGCAGCGGCATTAAGGCAGGCGGCAACATGACTCTGGTAATCGGACAGAGCTCCTACACCATTCAGCCTACCATTCCGGATGATCTTCTTCCCTCCGGTGCAAGCAAGACCTCTATTAACTATGCAGATCAGAGCATTGAAGCAGCAACCCTGGCAGGTGGATCCCTGACTTTGGTTTGTGCAAGCTCCAATGTAGATAACGGCAATAAGTTATTCATTTACGATGCAGAATCCGGATCCTTCCAGGGCTTTGTAGTCATTACCGCAGCAGGCGGCGGCTACATCATTCCCGTGGTACTTCCCCAGTCTATGCCGGGGGGCTTTGTAGTAGAGGGCTGTGACATCCAGGGCAATTACATTTCCTGCGGGAAACTGAAGGACAGCAGCGTACAGCAGAGAGAAAATGTATGCCTGCTCTATGCTATGGATCAGGACGGAAGCCTGGATTACTATCTGTATGATCTTTCCGGCGGCGGTTATGTACATTTCCTGAATGCTTCCGCAGGCAGCAGCGCAGCAGGTGGTTTCAGCAAGCGTGCCATCGC
This sequence comes from Lachnospiraceae bacterium, assembly GCA_016282595.1. Lineage (GTDB taxonomy): Bacteria > Bacillota > Clostridia > Lachnospirales > Lachnospiraceae > RGIG7926. The sequence continues at coordinate 1,464 of JAEEKV010000204.1, read as the reverse complement.
CATTATCGTGCTTTTGGGCGTAGCCTTCCTGGTAGCCATGATCGCACTTTTGGCAGTTTCCATGAACAGAGGTGGAGACTTTACCATGGATGATGAACCGGAAGAGCCCGAACCCATCCAGCCCGAGCGTGTCCAGAGAAGAAAACGCCCCGTTCGTCCCATGGATGAGGATGAGGAAGAGGATCAGCCCCAGAGAGCAGCGGGACAGGCTACCGTGAAAAAGAAAAGAAGACCTGCTCCCCGTCCGGTAGAAGAGGGGGATGAGGAAGATGCATATGAAAGATCTCTGGAGTCCTCTCCGGAGCACAGCGTAAGGAGAAAACCCGCTCCCAGACCGGAAGCAGCAGATCCTGTAGCAGAAAAGTCTTCCATGCCTGAGCCTACTGTTAAGAAGGTGAGAAAGGCAAAACGCGTAGAGCGTCCTGTTTACACCCAGGAGAGCGACGAAGGCTTTGATATTGATAAAGAGATCGCAGCCATGAAGGAGAACGCAGTCAGAAAGAGTGCGACTGCCCGTATGGCAAATGTAGAAGAAAGCTTAAAGAGACAGGGAACCACCCGCACCAGAACCGTAATGCCGGAAGGCAGCGGCGCTCAGCGTCCCGACGGACAGAGACCTAAAAAGCCCGCAAGACCCCGTCCGCAGACGACTGAGGATGGCAGAGTCAGAAGACCTGTAAAGAGTGATCGCGTGGTAACCCCTCAGACAGAGGATGAGGAGGAAGTAAGACGCCCCAAGGTAACCAAGAAGGTAACGGAAAAGGGCGTGACCTACACCACCGGAAAGATCCCCATCACCGTAGTGGAGGCAGCAAAGCCGGCCAGTGAAGGAGCCAAGTCCAGCGTGCCCATCTTTACTTTAGGTGAGGACGAGCCTGCAGCGGAAGCTCCGGCACAGATCCCTGAGGAGCTGATCCGTGAAGAGTTGGATTACGAAGATCTGGGCACGGAAGATACCCAGGAGTAATCTGCAGAACAAGTGATTGACAATTCGTTGCTCCTGTTATAGAGTTTGTATAACAGAGGTGATTACTATGATGATGATAGACATTGATTTTAACAGCGAAGAAGCGCTTTATATGCAGCTTTGCAACCAGATCATTCTCGGCATCGCCACCTCCCAGTTTCAGGAGGGAGAGGCCCTTCCCAGCGTGAGAAGCCTGGCAGACACCGTGGGCATCAATATGCACACCGTCAACAAAGCCTATACCGTTTTACGGCAGGAAGGCTTTGTGAAGGTGGACAGACGCCGGGGCGCTGTCATAGCCGTGGATATTGACAGCCTCAAGGCCAGGGCCGCAGTGGAAAAGGAGCTGCGTGTTCTTTTGGCAAGAGCGCTGTGTCAGGGAATCGAAAAAGAGACCCTCCACCAGATGGTGGATCAGATCTGTGAGGAATACGGTCCGGCAAAATAAATGCGGGCCAAAGAATAGGAGAACAACTATGGACTATACGGCAAAAGCC
>JAEEKV010000203.1 GCA_016282595.1 Lachnospiraceae bacterium | reverse complement strand
GGAAGGCAAATTCTATGTAGGCTAGATCATAAGCAGGAGGAATAACAGGTGAAAAAATCAGTAGCTGTACTGGGACTTGGAAAATACGGACGGAGCCTTTCCGAAAACCTCTATCAGATGGGGGCGGACGTGCTTGCCGTGGATAACAACGAAGAGTTGGTGAATGAGTTCTCCGATAAATGCACCTCGGCGGTATGCGCAAACCTTACCAACGAAGAAGAGGTGGCTGCTCTGGGTCTGAAAAACATGGACATCGTAGTGGTGGCTATGGGTAGAAACCTTGCAGCCAGCATCTTGTCCATCGCCGTAGCCAAGGAGGAAGGGGTTCCCCTGGTGGTTGCCAAATCCTCTTCCGAGCGTATGTCTGCCATCCTTCGAAAAGTAGGGGCAGACAAGATTGTAGATCCCGAAGGGGAAGGCGGTTCCCGCTCTGCAAGGATCCTCATTTCCAACTCCTTCCAGGATTTCTTCCGACTGGATGACAACATGTACATGATCGAGATGAAGCCCAAAAAGGACTGGATCGGCAAAAACCTCATTGAGCTGGACCTTCGCAAACGCTGGAACATTAACGTGGTGGCTGCCCGCAAAAAAGGAGAGCTATGGCAGTTTGTAGATCCCCAGGCTCCTTTTACCGAGGATTGCGCTCTTTTGATCGTAATCGAAAAGAAACACATGAAGAAATTCAATAAATAAATCTGAACTACCCAAAGGAGAAATCAATCAATGACACGAAGAGATCTGTTGGAACTGAAACGCCGTCTGAAAAAAGAGGACTGCACTTTTACCCGGATGACGGGCTGTTATGTAGGAGGCAATAAGCAAAAGGTGGTAACCTTTGCGGAATCCTTTTTAAACCTTCCCGATGAAGAGTTTTTCAAGTATCTGGAGATTGCCAAAAAAGCCCTTTCCGGCACCCTGGGCAACAACCAGCTGCAGCTCTTCTTCCCCACCGAGGAGGAAGGCGCCGGTGGCAAGCAGCAGTTTTTCATGGGACTGAACAAAAGCGGCCTGAAGGATCAGGGGCTTTTGGATCGCTTCTATGATCTGGTGATCGAGCATTATGACTATGTGGGGAATTTTCTCATTCTGCTGTTTCATGATGCCTATGACGTGATGGATAAGACCAGCGACAGACGAAGCCTTGATGAGTCCAGCGAGGTGTATGAGTACTTTATCTGTGCCATCTGCCCCGTGACCCTTTCCAAGCCGGGTCTGGGCTATATCGAGGAGGAAAATAAGATCGGTCTTCGTCTTCGTGACTGGGTGGTAGCACCGCCGGAAAACGGCTTTGTGTTCCCTGCCTTTTCGGAACGAAGCGCAGACGTTCACTCTATCTCCTACTATACCAAAAACGCCAAGGATCCCCGTCCCGCCTTTATGAAGGACTGCCTGGGAGTTGCCGCAAAGCGCACCACCACCCAGCAGAAGAAAGCCTTTGAAAACGTGGTAAAAAAAGCCGTTATGGGTACGGAGCACGAGGATGATACGGAAGCCATCTATCTGGCGCTGCAGGAAAATCTGTGCGATAAGGTGGAAGAAAATGAAAGCTCCGGAAAGGATCCTGCTCCCGTGGAGATCGGCAAGGATACCTTTGCACGGATCATGGAGGAATGCGAGATCGACGAGTATCTGGCCCCCCGTCTGGCAGAGGCTTATCAGGAGGAGTTCGGTGAAGAGCCTCCCACTGCTGATGCTATCTTAGATACCAAGACCCTTGCGAAAAACCAGCCCAAGAAGATCCAGCAGGAGCTTCAGGGACAGGTAAATGACCTGAAAGAAACGCTGTCAAAGGTCAAGGCAGCAAACCCTGAAGCATTTGACAGCATTTCCGAAAATGATTCTGATGGTAGTTTAGATGCAGCCGCTGCCTCCGGTCTTCCGGAAGCCTCCGCTGCTCTTGCCATGGAGCCTGTGCAGCCCCTGTCGGAGCATGCACTTTTGTGTGATATCTTCCTGCGTGTTCGCCCTCAGCGTGCCCAAAGCGTTCGCACCGAGGTCATCGACGGGAAGAACTGCATCATCATCCCCGTTGAGGAAGGGGACGATATCGATATCAACGGTCTGAAAACCCTGCCGTAATTACCACATCTTTTCTTCGGCGGTAGCCAGATCCTTGTAGCCGTACATGTGAACCGTATTGAGCATCGTCATTTCCGCCAGGTTCTTTCCTTCCTGTGCCAAAGCGGCGATGAATCTGCCGTAGAGCATCAGCATCTCATCGGAGTAGGTGCTGATCTCTCCCCGCAGGTAGGTCTCATAGGAGGTTACATAGGGGGTATCCTCACTGGTATGAATGACTCTGGCTTCTCTTGCTACCTTGGGGTACCGGGCTGCAAAGTCCTCCATCCATCCGATCTGTACTCTTACGATCTCTTCTATGATCTCTTTTTTATCTGCATTGATCTCGGGAAACGAATCCCTGATCTCGGCATATTTTGCCGGAGCCGTGCTCTCCATCATCCGTCCGTATTTTTCCGTAATGGGATTCCAACCCTTTTTCATGCTGACCTTAAAATCCACAATGTACTGCCTCAGCATCTCCTCCGTCCAGGTGAGATACTGGCTCTTTCGCATGATCTCAAAGGTGGTCCAGTCATCCTGGCAGTCTGCTCTTCCGCCTTCATTCTTTACGCTGTCAAAGGCCTCAAACTCCATACGGACTACGGCATCTACCAGTTCTTCTTTGGTGTAATTATCTTCGTTTTGATTTGCTTCTGTTGTTTTGGTGGGTTCTTTGTTGGTTGTGATCTTCTCATCTGTGCTCATTCCATCTACAGCTTCTGCATTAGCAGTTCCGGATACACGCTCCCCGGAAACATTCTCCCCGTAAGCGATACTTCTACCGTAAGCGGCCAGATATGTATCTGTGGCATCTTTGGCAACAAGCCCCTGGTTCTTAGCCTCCTGCAAAAACATTCCCGCCAGTTTCTCAATAAGCTCGATACGATCCACACCCTCTTCTTCCCTGTGAACGTCGGGATTGTTCAAAAGTGCCGTCATTACATCCTCTGCCATGGGAAGGATTTCAAACTCCTCCATGCCCTTCAGCAGCCACTTATCATGGGGTGCATATTCCCGGTTGAAAAGATAGCACAGATGCATGGCATGTTCCGTGGCCTTTACCACCATCAATGTTGCCGCTGCCCTGTCTCCTCTTGCCAGCATTCTGGCATAGTTGTACTGTCCGTATTGGGAGAACAGAGTCATATGCTGGGCGATGAGCTTTCTTCTGGCTTCCTCGGGATAGCCTCCTGCTAGATACACCTGCATTTCCGTAAAGATCCCCTCAGGATCGGAAAAGATCATGCCGGAGGTTGCCGCAAGGAGGGCTGATTCCGGAATTCCCAGCCAATCCTGTGTTGTCTCGGGGAGTCCCTTGCATCCTAAGATGCTTTCGAAAAACTCTTCAATGACGAAAACACCGTGGCGCTTTTGTCCTTCCCTGTTATCTACTCTTTCATAGCCTCTGTATTCCTTGGGAAGCTTGTCATATTCCTGCTGCAGCCTTTCTCCGATAACGTCGTAGGTTTCCTTTGTCAGCCACAGGCAAAAGCCGGGACCGAAATCATGATCCTCACTGAAGGCGTCATCAAAGCCCAGACAATCGGAGCCCGGTCCGCAAAGTCCCACAGCAATCCGATCCAGATACTCTCCGAAGTTGTCAAAGAGCATCTTCTTTCCATAGGTTTCATAGTATCCTTCCGCCAGCTCCATACCGCTGATGTGCTGGCCATCGTTATCGTCATTTGCCCAATCAGATGCAGTTCCTTCACCTGATTGAATTTCATTCACATGGCCCGTATTACCGGCAGCTGTCTGATTCATTCTGTCCGGCTGCTTACTTCCGGTATCCACGTCCGCTGCCACGCTGCAGCCTCTACCTGCCCAGGTTTCCGCTTCTTCCGGCAGGATGCCGCTCTTTGCCCCCACCTCCTGATCTGCTTCGCCAAGCTCATCTTCCGTCATGGCCTGCTTGCGCTTTTCATCCAGCATCTTCGCATAGGCGTACTTTTCTTCAATGCGCTCATAGGCTTCCGTGCGTCCTACGGTCTGCTCCACCATCTGTGCCGCATCCTTTAGATACCGCATGGCATCCCGGTACTGTCCAAGCAACAGTGCTGCGTCCGCATAGGCAGTTAATGCTGCTGCCATATGCTGATCCTTTACCTGCTCATGGATAAAGCCTTCCACAGCCTCTTCCGCTTCCGCTGCTGCTTCCGTGGCGATCTCATAGGACCTTGCCAGCTCCGGTCTGTCAAAGGTGATCCCCAGCTGCTGCTCCTTCTCCTTTTCCTGCTGTGCTAGCTTACAAAGGGTGGAAGCAATATTGGCGTGGGTCACATAGACCTCAAATTCCTTCCCCTGGGTATTCTCCGCCAAAACCAGAGCCTTTTGCAGGCACTCGATGGCCTTTTCATAATCTCCCATTTCCTGCAAAAGCAGACTTAGGTTGTTATAAAGGGATGCATAGTAAAAATCATCCGGACGCAGGTTGGCTTCGTAGATGGGGAAAACCTCCATATAGAACTGATAAGCCTCCTGGAGCTTCCCCGCTGCCCGAAGGGCGTTAGCCACGTTCAAAAGGGTTGTGGCATAGGCCACCGTGCCCTCCAGCCCCAGGTTTTGCATAAGCTCTATGACCTGAGAGGAATAGCCGATGGATTTTTCCTTTTGTCCCGTTTCACGGCAGTAGCCGATCATCTCATTTAAAAGCATAATGAGGGACTGATAATCCTCCTGCCTGCCCGCAGCCTGCATGCACTCAATGAGATATGCCTCCGCCTGAGCGTTACGTCCGCTTGCAAACATCTCATCCAAGGTTGCATATACCTGATTCATATCCATAGCGTTACCTTCCCTTCCGTTACATTACATACAAATAAAACAAACTGCCCCCTTTGCAATCCTTTGCAAAACGGGCAGTCCGATAATTCCATTTATCAAAACCAACGTATTTTCTTTGCCATTGCGATAAATTCTGCGTTGTTCTTGGTCTTGGAGAACAGGTCGATGACCTGGTTTACTGCTTCCTCGGGTTTTAAGCCGTTCAGGGCTTTGCGGATCAGGGTAATGGCCTCCTGCTCCTCCTGGGTCAGCAGCAGATCCTCACGTCTTGTGCTGGATCTGGGGATGTCGATGGCGGGGAAAATTCTCTTTTCGGAGAGCTTTCTGTCCAGAACCATCTCCATGTTACCGGTTCCCTTGAACTCCTCATAAACTACATCATCCATTTTGGATCCTGTCTCAATGAGGGCCGTTGCCAAAATGGTGAGGGATCCTCCCTCTCTCATGTTTCTGGCTGCACCGAAGAACCGCTTGGGCATATGCAATGCTGCCGGATCCAGACCACCGGACAGGGTTCTTCCCGAAGGGGGAACTGTCAGGTTGTAGGCTCTTGTGAGTCTGGTGATGGAATCTAACAGGATGCACACATCCTTTTTCAGTTCTACCAATCTCTTGGCACGCTCGATCACCATCTCCGAAACTCTCTTATGGTGCTCCGGTAGCTCATCAAAGGTGGAATAGATCACTTCCACATTGGGACCTTCAATGGCTTCCTTGATATCCGTTACTTCCTCAGGTCTTTCGTCAATCAGAAGGATGATCAGATGCACCTCCGGATTGTTGGTCTTTAAGGATTTTGCCACCTCTTTCAGCAGGGTTGTTTTACCTGCCTTGGGGGGTGATACGATCATACCTCTCTGCCCTTTACCCACCGGGCACATCAGATCCATGATCCGCATGGCTACGGAAGAGTTTCTGGTCTCCAGGACCAGTCTTTCGTTGGGGAAGATGGGTGTCAGATCTTCAAAATTTTTCCTGTTTGCAATGATATCCGGGGACAGACCGTTGATCTTCGTCACATACAAGAGGGCTGCAAATTTCTCACCCTGGGTTCTGGTACGCAGGGCACCCTCCAGAATATCTCCGGTCTTCATACCGAATTTACGGATCTGGGCCGGAGCTACATATACGTCCTTTTCTCCGGGAAGGTAATTCTCACAACGGATAAATCCGAATCCATCCGGCATGATCTCCAGAATACCCTCTGCAGTTTCACCGCTGTCCAGTTCCGGCGCGAATCCCAGCTTGTCCTTATCGGCGCTCTCTCTGGGCACCAGACTCTTTACAGTAGGCGGATTGCCCGCTTCGGTCTCTTCCCTGTCCTTTTCTACCATCGCTTCGATGAGATCCGCTTTTTTCAGACCGGTGACCTTAATGCCGCGGCCCTTTGCCAGATCCTTTAAAGTAGGCAGTGGTAAGGTTTCATACTTATCACGCATATCGCTCATACTGAAGTCTCTCCTTTATCACTTGTATCATGGTGGGATTTACTGTAAGATTCGTCTGTAGAACCATCAGACTGATTTCATCCCTACTATATACCAGTGTGAGATATTTTACAAGCATTTCTTATTTTACGATCTGTTTTTGCTCTGTTTTTGTTGCAGCAATCTTCTCGTTGTATTCCGCATTCACCGTGTTCTCCATCTTTTTCCGATGGGGCTTTAATTCATTATCCGTCTTTCTGAGCAGTTTTTCCACCGCATTCAGACGAAGCTTCGCGTTCCATGGCGATCTGTTGCTCCCCTCTTTTATATTCCGCATTCCAGGGCGCCTTCCCCATAAGCTGATCCACCTTGGGGGATCGGATGGACATGGGCGCATACTTTACAAAATCCTTCTCCATATTATCCACCATGAAACGGATGCAGCTTGCCGGCGTGATCTTGCCCGGCCCGATGTGCCTAAGCATCTGATCAAAAGCCTTGGTCCCTGCAAGTTGTTTTCCCATGGAAAGGAGTTTTTCCTCACAGGGATTTTGCATAAAGCAGCTGGTATAGGGTGCACGATAGGCATCCTTCCCTCTTGTTACCGCCTCTGTCTTGATCATCTCGTGGATCACTAAAGCCGCCAGAGTTTCCTTGGCCTTTTGCTTCTCCAGGCGGTCAAACTCCCGGTGCTCATTGATCCTGTCCAAAAGCATCTGGGCCTGTATCAGCGCAAAGTCTGCCGAATACTCCACAGCTGCTCCCTTTCCTGCCGCAAGCTCCTTGATCTTGGCGGGTTTTTTCCAGGCAACCTCTTCATCCTGGATCAGCTCCTTGACCTGTCTGACGCTCCCGGGCTGATGGCCCTTGAGTTTATCATAGATATACCACATCTCCCGCTTTTCCCGAAGCTGGGAATTTTTCATAAAGCAGTTGTCCAGCTTGAGCTGTCTGTTGACATCAAAGGTGATCTCCCGCATCAGGGAATAGCGGGCAGCGGTTCCTTCTGCCTTTTCCTGCTCTCCCTGCGCCACCTGGGTCTCAAGCTTCTGAAGCAGCTGCTTTTCGAAGGCTTCGATCATCTTGGACAGTCGTTTTTCCTTATCCACCATGGCAGCCTTATATCCGCAGTCCCGAAGGGACCTTCTGCGGCTTCGGATAAAGCCCTCCTGGGCCTGCTTCTGCTCTCCGGTCACAGACTGCAAAAGCTCATAGATCTCGCGCATCTGCCTGGCATCCTCCTGATCGCCTTCCATCAACTTCTCCTTTCCCGCAAACTTCTTCAGGGAAATGACAAAGCCGTTTTTTTCCTTCATGATGGCGATATAGCTGGCCTCATCCTTCTTCGCATCCCCGCTGGGCTTGATGGCTGCATTGATCAGCTCCCGCTCGATCAGCTGGCGAAACTGGGTGCCTACGGTAATGTCCTGATGGCGGATCTTAGTATTGAAGTATTTTTCCTCGAATTCCTTATTCTGCAGGATCTCCGGAATCTGATCCTTGGTGACATATAAAAAGGAGGTCTCCTCAAATAAGAGATCGGCCTTGGCCTGCAGCTCCTCGCTCAGAAACGGATCATTGTTGATCCTGGCCAGCCAGTGGGGATCATTCATCATAGAAACCATGATCGCGCCCTTGATGCCCTTGTTCTTCTGTTCTTCCTTTTCCTGCTTCTCTTCCTCGATGAGCTCCTTTTCGAGTTCTCTTTCAGCATCCGTCTTTTTGGATATCAGATATTTGATCTGGGCATCGATGGAAAACATGGCATCCGATCCACCTGCTTCCTGCGGATCCACGCTGTTTTTCTGTCCCTCCAGCTCCCGGATCATCTCCTCCAGGCCCCGGATCTTGCTTTCCAGCGCACGTCCTCTTTCACTTTTTGCTTTTCCCATAGCGTTCCCCCGTCTGTCACTCCAGGTTCAGTATCCCCGCAAACCCTGTCATTTCAAACACTTCGCTGATCATCTCATTGGCTCCGCGAACGATGAGCTTGCCGCCCTTTCTCTGCATGGCTACATGGGCCTTTTTCAGGATCCGAAGTCCTGCACTG
>JAEEKV010000202.1 GCA_016282595.1 Lachnospiraceae bacterium | reverse complement strand
GTCCCGGTGAGGAGATCATTACCTTTGCACCTTACTTTCCGGAGTACGGTCCCTATGTCCATGCTACGGGAGCCATTCTGAAGGTGGTACCTGCGGATACGGAGAGCTTTCAGATCAACTTCGATGCCTTTGAAGAGATGCTGACGGAAAAGACGGCAGCCATTTTGATCAACTCCCCCAACAACCCCTCCGGTATCGTTTATTCTACAGAGACCATTCAAAGACTTGCAGAGATTTTGCGCGCTGCCCAGAAGAAGTACGGCCATGAGATCTATCTGATCTCCGACGAGCCCTACAGAGAGATCGTATTCTCCGGCGTGGATGCGCCCTGCATTTCTTCCTATTATGAAAATACGCTGATGTGCTATTCCTTCAGCAAATCCATTTCCCTTCCGGGAGAGCGTATCGGTTATGTGGCAGTGAATCCCGCCTGCAAGGATGCGGAGACCATTATTCATATGTGCACCCAGATTTCCCGTGGCATCGGACATAACTGCCCCGCATCCCTGATCCAGTTAACGGTTGCCGAGGTACTGGGACAGACCTCCGATCTTTCGGTGTATGAGGAAAACTGCAACCTGCTTTATACGGAGCTTACAAGGATGGGCTTTTCCATTGTAAAGCCCGGCGGAACCTTCTACATGTTCCCCAAGAGCCCCATCCCCGATGCAGTAGAGTTCTGTCAAAAGGCTTTGGAATATCAACTGGTACTGGTACCCAGTAACTCCTTCGGTGTGGATGGATTCTTCCGCATCGCTTACTGCGTACCCAACGATACTGTAAAACGTTCCATCCCGCAGTTTGAAAAGTTAGCTGCGAATTACTTTTAAGAATCTGAGGTAAGTGAAATGTCTGAAATGATAAATGCAGGCCTGGTGCTGGAAGGCGGCGGCATGAAAGGGATCTACACCGCAGGGGTGTTGGATTTCTTCATGGACAAGGGGTTGTGGTTTCAAAATTGCTATGGCGTATCCATGGGAGCCTGTAACCTTTGCAGCTATATCTCTCGCCAGCGAGGCAGAGCCATGGCAGTAACTCTGGACTATATGGACGATCCCAATTACTGCGGTATCCGGCCACTTTTGAAAACCGGGGATCTGTTCAATGTGAAGATGGCCTATACGGATATTCCCTATGTGCTCAATCCCTTCGATTTTGAAACGGCGGCAGCCTATGAAGGAAACGCCTACGCCGTAGTCACCAATCTGGAAACCGGAAAACCGGAGTATCCCAGGATCAATGATCTGAAGGAGAGCATGGACATCATCAGGGCTTCCGCATCCATGCCACTGGTATCCAGAAACGTGATGCTGAATGGAAAGCCCTATCTGGACGGCGGGATTGCAGACAGCATTCCCATCAAACGATCCATCGACGACGGCAATCAAAAGCATGTGGTGGTAATGACAAAAGAGATCGGTTACCAGAGAAAACCCTTTGCCATGATGCCGGCAGTAAAGCTTCGTTATCGAAAGTATCCTAAGGTGATACGGGATCTGAAGCTTCGGCATATCCGTTACAATAAAGTGGTAGCCTATCTGGAGAGAGAACACGCAAAGGGAAATCTGTTTTTGATCCGTCCCACCTACAAATCCGAAGTGGATCGGGTGGAGAAGGATAAGACAAAGCTGCAGGCTCTTTATGAGCAGGGCTATAAGGAAGCAGCTGATTGTTATGACGCACTGATGGAGTATCTTGCAAAGTAGAAAAGAGGAGTTAGCATATGCAAACTTTTTTGGAAATCTTAAAGGCAATCCTGTTCGGTATCGTGGAGGGCGTTACGGAATGGCTTCCCATCAGCAGTACCGGACACATGATCATTCTGGATGAATTTGTGAAGCTGAATGTCCGGGAGGAATTCTGGAATCTGTTTCTGGTGGTGATCCAGCTGGGTGCCATCATGGCAGTTGTGGTTTTGTTCTGGGAAAAGCTCTGGCCCTTCGGACTCCGTCAGGTAAGTGCAAAAGAAGATGACTATGACGATTACGATGAGTATGATGACTATGAGGACGAGGACCGTCCCCGGAAAAAGAGCGGCGGTATTTACCTCAAAGGAGACATCATCATGCTCTGGGTCAAGATCCTCATTGCCTGCATTCCTGCAGCCATTGTGGGACTTCTGTTTGATGACTGGATCGATGCTCACCTTTATAATTTCCCCTGCGTTGCAGGAGCACTCATTGTATTCGGTATCCTGTTTATTCTCATCGAAAAACGAAATGCAGGAAAGAAACCGAGAGTGAGAAAGATGGCAAGACTGGATTATCTGACGGTGGTACTCATCGGTGTATTCCAGCTGTTGGCAGCAATCTTTCCCGGCACCTCCAGATCCGGAGCAACCATTCTGGGAGCACTTTTGATCGGCGTATCCAGATCCGTTGCTGCAGAGTTTACCTTCTATCTTGCCATTCCGGTGATGTTCGGAGCCAGTGCGTTGAAGGTGCTGAAATTTGTTTCCGCAGGCTTTGCATTTACACCCCAGGAAGCAGTGATCCTCTTTGTGGGATGTATTGTTGCATACATTGTGTCTATATTTGTTATCAAATTTTTGCTGGAATATATCAAAAAGCACAACTTTATTCCCTTCGGTATTTATCGCATTGCATTGGGGTTGTTACTTTTTTTGTATTTCTTCATTAAAAAATAAATGCTTTTGTTCAAAATGTAGAAAATGTTTTTCGAATCCGTTATTTTGCACGAAAAATTTGACAGTTTATTGATTTTGCGCTATAGTTGCTAATGATAAGATTGTTAACTAAAGGTTAGTGAAATATTTTTTTCATGTGTGAAAGGAGTAACATCATGGCAGAAGAAAAGAAAGTGGTAGCGGCTGTTACCCCGGCAGCTAAGGCAGTTGCAGCTAAGGCTCCTGTTAAGGCTGAGGAAGTAAAGCCCGCTGAGGCACCTAAGGCTGAGGTTAAGAAGGCAGCAGCTAAGAAGCCTGCAGCAAAGAAAGCAGCAGCTAAGCCTGCAGCAAAGAAAGCAGCAGCTAAGCCCGCAGCTAAGAAAGAGGCAGCTAAGCCTGCAGCAAAGAAAGCAGCAGCTAAGCCTGCAGCAAAGAAAGCAGCAGCTACCAAGACCGCTGTTAAGGCAACTGTTAATTATCAGTTCGCTAACCAGGATTACAAGGAAGAGGATTTCGTAAAGATCGCAAAAGATGTTTGGAAATACGACCTTGGCAGAAAGCCCGGCGAGTTCAAGACTGTTGAGCTTTATGTTAAGCCTGAAGAGAACAAGGTATACTATGTGATCAACGGTGACGTTACCGGCGATTTCCAGATCTAATCTGAATTAAGAAGCAACATGCAAACCGGATACCTGAATGGGTATCCGGTTTTTTTTGTCAAAACGGTTGACAACCCATGACCATAGTGCTATCTTATGTTATGAAGATATTAGCACTCGATTAGGTTGAGTGCTAATAACCGGAAAGGAAGTGAGTCGAGTGGAGCTGGACGAGCGTAAATTAAAGATCCTGCAGGCCGTTGTCCGCAATTACTTAGAGACCGGCGAGCCGGTAGGCAGCAGAACGATTTCCAAATAC
>JAEEKV010000201.1 GCA_016282595.1 Lachnospiraceae bacterium | reverse complement strand
TTGAACTTATTACTGTTCTGCTTCTTACTGGGCCGGAGGCGAAATCAGTCTTTATCCGGACATGATGGAATTTCTGAAAAAAGGATATAAGGTAGCGGGGCTTGCTTATGATGCTGCCGGAAAAGATCCTGTTGAGACGAAAGGGGGATACTATTCTCCTTACGAGGTTCTGGTAGGGGATTTTGACGAGGACTTTACCCTATATATTCTGTGGGAGGAAAACTCCGACCTTCAGATCGACAGTGGCTTAAATATTTACGAACTGATCTCGGGTCAGAATCAGAAACTGAATTGTATTGCCTTTGGAGACGGACTAAAGTATCAGTGGCAGATCTCGATGACAGGAGGGGCGATTTACGAGAATATTGACGGAGCAAATACGAATACGCTGACTGTTTCATCGCAGGATATTATAAACACCGGTTTATCATCGGCGATGTACCGCTGCAAGGTTACGGATTCTGTTGGCAGATCAAAAACCGGAAGAGTGCATACAGTAAATGTGAGATATGGTTTTTTGAAAGAACCAACTGACTGGTATGGGCAAGCAGGACAGACGGCCGTCTTTTCCGTAACACCATGTGAAGGATATACGTCCATTGAGTGGTGCGGCGATGTGGACGGAACACCTGTTGATCTGAGTATGTATTCCGGGATCACCGGTATTTATGAGAAAACGCTGCAGATTCCTTACGCGGCAGCTTCTTCTCTTCCGGAGGGAACATCTGTTTATTGCATCATGACTGCAGGCGATAGCGACAGTTACAGTGGGAAATGTAAGATTTATTATGATGCACCTGCTGCTGATAGGATCAGCCTCACGATCCCGCAGCCTATAAACGGTAAGGCGGTTGCAGAAAGTATGCGGTTGGTGACAAATGCTTCTGACTTTAGAGCAGCGAAAGAGTGTGAGTGGTATTTGGTCGGTGATGAACTTGATGAGACAAGCTCCGGAACAGATTGGTACAAATACATCAATAAGTCTGCCGGTTCCAGTTTTGATGATGGTTGGTATTTGGCAGTTGTAGATCTTTATAATCATTCCGGCAAGTATATTATACCCGGACAAACCAAGCTGGTGGTAAATGGAAAAGAGATTTCGGGTGATCATATTGTCGAATACGATCCGGATGAGAGTTTGTGTAAAGTAGCCATCCCGTTTTATGTTGTGGGAGATCTGAAGGCAGCAGTCATCACACTTCCGTATGACAGCGTAGAATACACGGGATCGGCATTCACTCCGGAAACCACTGTGAAACTGAAAAACCGCACGCTGACCAAAGATGTGGATTATAAGATAAGCTATACAGACAATACGAATGCAGGTATTGCCAAGGTTATCATTTCCGGTATGAACGAGATCAACGGAAAAGTGGAAAAAACCTTTGTGATCAGGCCCGTAAATCTGTCGGGAGCAATCCTTTCCCTGACAGGAGAATTCACATTCAACAGAAAAGAGCATAGCCCGCAGCCTGTTGTAAAGATCGCAGACAAGACTCTGACCAAAGACAAGGACTATATTCTACGCTATCAGAATAATATCAATGCAGGATCCGCGACTGTGATCGCAGAAGGAATCGGAAACTACACCGGCAATCAGAGCGCTTCATTTACGATCGCTCCCACCGGGCTGAAAGATGAGGATATTATGGTGCCGGATCAGATTTATACCGGTGATGATCTGACTCCTTCCGCTACGATCACATCGGATGGGGCGGTCCTTACAGAAGGCAAAGATTATACAGCCTCCTATAAGAATAACCGATATGCCGGAATCGCAACGGTCACCATCACGGGACAGGGCAATTATTCCGGAACCATCACCAGGAAATTCTCCATTGCCAAAGCAACAAAAACCATTACGGCGGAATCCTTTGAAATGGATACGAACCTGAAGAAAAAACAGACCCTGTCGATCAAGGCAACGACCATCGGCGGTAAGATGAGCTATTCGAGTGATAAAAAGGAAGTGCAGGTTTCCAAAAACGGGAAGATCATGATTGGAAAAGGCTTCATCGGAAAAGCGGTCATCAGCATTGTATCCGATGCTACCGAGAACTGCGAAAAATGCGTCAAGAAGATCACGGTAACGGTAAAGCCGCTTTCCGTAAAGCTGAAAAAAGTAAAGCAATCTTCGAAGGGCAAGATCACAGTCAGCTGGAAGAAATCCGACAAGAAAAATGCCTCCGGCTATCAGATCCAGTATGCCGACAATGATGCATTTAAAAAGGCACGCAATGTAAAGGTGAAGGGCGTTGGGAAGACCTCAAAGACAGTCGGGAAATTGCTGAAGGGGAAGACCTATTATGTACGGATCCGGACCTGGAAAAAGGTGGGAGGAAAGACCTTCTATTCTGATTGGAGTAAGGAAAAGACGGTATCGATAACCAAGTAAGGTGATTACGGCCGGTGATCCGCCCACTAAATGGAATGCATGATCATCAGATCAGCTTATGAGGAGGAGCAATTATGAAGAAAAGAAACCGGATCAGTTTGCAGGCTTTGGCTCAACAGAGAAAAGAAAAGACAATGGGAGAAGGGTTTATATCTAAGATTACAGCAAAGAGGTTGCTGCTTTGCCTGTTTGTAACCTTGTTTGTTCTGATACATGGCCAAACGAGCACCCAGGCAGCGGATCCTTCGATCGATGCAACCTATTATGTGTACACGGCAAAGGATCTGCAAAATTACATGAGCCGGGATGGAAACTTCAAAATTATAGTGAGTGTAAACCTTAATGCCAAAATA
>JAEEKV010000200.1 GCA_016282595.1 Lachnospiraceae bacterium | reverse complement strand
TCCGTGTCCTTGAGCTTTTCCTTTGCCTTTCGAAGCTTCATGGAGGACATCAGGTACATGGCCTTGGTGATCTTCATGGTATCCTGAATACTCTTTATGCGGTTTTGAATCTCTTTCGCACCGGCCAATTTACTGCTCTCCTAGTTACTCAGATGCCTTCTCAGAGGATTCTGCATCTGCAACTGTCTCTTCACTGTCTGCAGGTTCTTCTGCTTCAGAGTCCTGCTCTGCGGTTTGCTCTGATTCCTTTGCAAAGTCTCCGGCTGCCTCCAGGATATCTGCCTTGATCTCATCCGTCAGCACGCCGCCGCTTTCCAGTTCCTTCAAAATATCAGTCTGGCTGTCCCTGAAATAGGTGATCAGCGCGTTCTTATAGTCACCGATCTGCTCCACAGGGATCTGGTCAAAAATACCGCCCCCTACGCATACAAGAAGCACCACCTGCTCCGGCATGGAAAGGGAAGCTCCCAAAGGCTGCTTTAACAGCTCCATCAAAGCTTTTCCGTGGGCCAGCTGCTTTTTCGTTCCCTCATCCAGATCCGAAGAAAACTGGGTGAAGACTTCCATCTCTCTATACTGTGCCAAATCAATTCTGACTGATCCGGCTGCTTTTTTCATGGCCTTGCTCTGGGCCGCACCACCTACACGGGATACGGAAAGTCCCACATTTACGGCAGGGCGCTGTCCGGCGTTAAAGAGCTCACTTTCCAGATAGATCTGACCGTCCGTAATGGAGATGACGTTGGTAGGAATATAGGCCGAAACATCTCCGGCCTGGGTTTCTATGATAGGCAGGGCTGTAATGGAACCGCCGCCTGCCTCAGGAGAGAGCCTTGCGGAACGCTCTAAGAGCCTGGAGTGCAGATAGAACACATCTCCGGGATAGGCTTCACGTCCGGGGGATCGCTCCAGCAGCAGGGAAATGGCACGATAGGCCACTGCATGCTTGGAAAGGTCATCATAGACAATGAGCACGTCCTTACCTCTGTACATAAAGTACTCTGCCAAAGCCGTAGCACTGTAGGGTGCCACATACTGCAAGGGCGAGGGATCGGAGGCCGTAGAGCAGACCACCGTGGTATAGGAAAGTGCGTCGTGTTTTTTCAAAGTGTTTACCAGCTGGGCAACGGTGGATGCTTTCTGCCCGATGGCTGCATAAATACAGATCACATCCTTGCCCTTCTGGTTCAAGATGGCATCCAGGGCAATGGAGGTTTTTCCGGTCTGACGATCGCCGATGATCAGCTCTCTTTGTCCCCGACCGATGGGGAACATGGAATCAATGGCAAGAATACCTGTTTCCATGGGAACGGATACGGATTTTCGTTCTACGATGGAAGGTGCCGGATACTCCATACTTCTGAAGCCTTCCGTTTCGATCTCTCCCTTTCCGTCAATGGGATCTCCCAGAGCATTGACCACTCTTCCCAGATATTCTCTTCCCACGGGGATACCGGCCATTCTTCCGGTGCGGACTACGCGGCTTCCCTCATGAAGCTCCGTATCCGGTCCGAAGAGGATAACACCGATCTCATTTCTTCTCACATCCTGGACCATACCGTTGATACCGCAATCGAAGATTACCACTTCACCGTATCCGGCATGATCGATACCATCTACATTGGCAATGCCGTCACCTACCCAGGTTACGACACCCACTTCCCGATCCTGGGCCTCCAGCTCAAAATCTTCTACGCTGCTTTGCAGGATGGAAATGATTCCTTCCTCGGAAAAGTCCTTACCGGACTCCTGGAATACGGATCTTACCAGACGCTCCTTGAGCTGTGCCAGTCTTCCGCTCTCGCTCCAGTCATATTCCCTGGCGCCGTACTTAAGCTGAAATCCGCTCTTTAGATCCGGGTTCTCTCTCAGGATGATCTCAATGCCGGAAACGTGGAACTCTTTTTCCAGAAAGTCCTTGATCCTCCCAAGCTGCTCCTCCGTTGGTTTTTCCACATAGGAAAGCACAGCCCTCTTGCCCGCTTCCTTGGGCTTTTGGCTGTTCTCTTCGTAGGCTTCAAGGATCTCATCATACAGGGCAAAATCCCCGTTATCAGTCAGCAGCTTTAAGAAGTTACGGATCTTCTCCGGGAATACCCGGTCGATCACGATATGTTTCTTCTCAATGGAAACGGCAGGGTTTTCAAACTCCAGACGGATCTCACAGACTGCATCCAAAATCCCAGTGGTCTGCTGCAGAAGATCCTTCGTGATGCCGCATTTTTCCAAAAAGAGTGCGTACTCTGTCACCTTCTGCGTCACTTGTTCTCACCTGCCTTACTCAAAAACTCCTCGTACAGAGAAAGATTGACGTTCTTTCCCTCCACTGCCGCTGAGGTCATTTTTCCCGTTGCTTCCATAACCATATCGGCGATCTCCCGCTCCGCACGCTTTAACACCTGCTGTCGGATGCTCTCTGCCTGGATCTGGGCATCGGAAGTAATGGCAGATGCCTTTTCCTCTGCATTCTGCACGATCCGCTGATACTCCGCATCCGCATTCTTGCGGGCTTCACGAAGGGTTTCCTTTTTCTCTTCCTCCAGCTTTTTGAAGTCAGCGTCATACTGCTGCTTCAGGGCCGCAGCTTCGGCCTTGTCGGAGGCAGCCTTTTCGTATTCCTCGTCGGCCTCCTGCTGACGCTTGGCGATGATCTTTTTCACGGGTCCGAACAAAAAGATCCGAAGGGCCAGGGTCAGAAGAAGCAGATTGATAATGGTAAATACCAGATTAAAATCGATTCTAAGCATTTTTTACCCTTCCTTATTTGAGGAACATGATTATCATAATCGCGATTACAAATCCGTAAATGGCAGTTGCCTCTGCAAGGGCGCAGCCGAGGATCAGGTTCTTCATGATCTTACCGTCTGCTTCCGGTTGACGTGCAACTGCTTCTACAGCCTTTCCGGTTGCGATACCGATTCCGATACCTGCTCCCAATGCTCCAAGGACTGCGATTCCGGCGCCTACTGCAATCAGTGAATTCATAGTGTGTTCTCCTTTTCGTTTTGAATCGTTTCTATAGTTGTTTGTTAACTTTCTTGTGTTGTCTGTTACTCCACGGCTTCCTTGATGTAAAGGCTTGTCAGAAAGACGAATACGTAAGCCTGCAACAGCCCGTCAAAGAGATCAAAGTACAGGGAAAAGACCGCCGGAAGTACCACCGGCAAAACCTGTTCAATGAGCTTCATGATAACGAAGGCTCCCAGCACGTTTCCGAACAATCGCATACAAAGTGACAGCGGCCTGGTTACCAGATCCAGGATGTTAAAGGGAGTTACCACGGCAATGGGTTCCACAAATCCGTGAAGCCAGCCCTTGATCCCTTTGGCCCTGATAGCGGCAACCTGCACCAGTACGATACTCATGAGTGCCAATGCCAGGGTAACGTTCAGATCCTTTGTGGGCGATTTAAACCCGAAGATCCCGATGATGTTTGCAATGCCGATATACAACAGTACCGTAGTCAGATAAACCGTATAGGATGCTGCTTCTTCTCCCAGCATGCCTTCCACAAGGCCCATAAGCTTGGTAACGCAAAGCTCCACTACGGCCTGTCTTTTGGAAATCCCCCGGACCTTAAAGCCCCTGGTTAACAGGATCGATACCAGGATCAGTACTGCCATGATGATCCATGTTACCACCACGGATTCCGCAACATCGATTCCGCCGAATATGGGTATGGTAAAGACAGTCTGCACATTAAGCTCTTCCTGAATGTGCTCTGCAACTGCTTCCAAGTGACCATCTCCTTTCCTAATGCAAACTAAAGTCTAATCCTTTTTGCCCTCAAAAGCAAGTCATTTGACCTCCGTTTTCCGCTTCGGGATCCCCATAAGGTATTTCAGCGGGATCTCAAAAATGGGAATTGCCGATAATACCAGGATCAAAAGCCCGAAAAACAGGCATTTAACGGAGAGATACGGGGAGGCCATAAACTGCTTACATACAGGGATGGCCAGAAACGCCCGGATCAAATGCTGATGAAATACGTAAATGGGTAAGGTCTTTGCCCCCAGCACGGAGAAAAAGAACTTTTTGGAGGGCATCACCGAAATGAGCGCTCCCGTCAGTGCCATGGAGATCACATAAAACAGGATCCTCCAAAGCCATCCCCAGCGAACGGAGATGGTGGTCTGGATGGCGGAATAATCCGACTTTGCCCTGAACAAAAGTCTCCAGGGAGACAGCGCATCCAGACAGGTAAAGCACAAAACCAGTGATACCAAAAGCAAAATCACCGCTCCGATACGAACGGGAGTCTTTTTACACCATGCGGTGAGCTTTTTGACATCCGTCAGATACCCCAGATAAAAGATAGGGAAAAATACGATTCCCCGCTTTAAGGATAAGAAGGATCCGATCTGTGACAGATACCCCGCTGCCAGAGACAGACACAGGGAAACAGTCAGTACATAGGCCGGATGCACCTTTCTTACCAGGATGGCAATGATAAACCACTCCATCATGCCCAGGGCATACCAGGCCACTCCGTTTTCATGAAGCAGATCGATGGAAAGGGAGTCAACACCTCCCAAAAGGATCCCCTTTGCTACGGGCAAAAGCTGCATAAACAGGTATAAAAACAAATAAGCCGCAGCCTTTTCCCATTTTGCTCCGTCAATAGAGCGCTTGGAAAAAAGCCCCGACACATATACAAATGCAGGCATATGAAACAGATAGATCCAAAGCTGCGCCGAAGCGATCATATCGCTTTTAGAGGCAAAGCGGTTTCCCAGATGCCCCATAATGACGCAGAAGATCAAAAACAGCTTGAGATTGTCAAATTTAGCATCACGTTCCACTGCCATTCTCCATTTCTTCCATGATGGCTTTCAGTCTTTTTGCCCCATCCTCGGGATTCCGGCTCAGGGTATTGTGATAGCCGCAAAGATAGTCCACAGGCCACCCTAAAACCTGTGCTCCAAGCAAAGAGGTCCTGGCAAAAATGCTTTCCTTTCCCTCCTGACTGATGAGCACCCGGATGGGAACCTTTGCATCCTTAAATTCCTCCTTTGCGGGACGAAACCTTTGGATGTCATTGAGTTCTCCCAGCATGAAGGTCTCCAGGTTTTTATAGGCGCGCTTTAGCTGGGCCAGGGACTTTCCGGCAGGTATCTCGGTCTTATCCCCAATGACCCTTGCCACGGCAGGAAGAGCCTTTTTGATCCGGTTCTCCTTTACATAGCCGTTTAGCTCGCTGTTCCACTCCCGGATCATTTCCTCCGACTCGGGATCAAAGACCAAAGAGGGCTCGATCAATAGCATCCCCCGTACCAGCTGAGGATAGCGAAGATACAGGGCCATGGCTACCATTCCTCCGGCACTGTTTCCCACGATCCAGGCCTTGTCCCTGGCATAAGCCCTAAGGACATTTGCCGCATCCTCCGCCTGGGCCTCGATGCTGTAATCCTCTGTTTTTTCAGCATCGCCGTAGCCTCTTCTGTCATAGGCAATGAGATGATAATCCTGCTTCATCTCCTCCATGAGCTCCTCGAAAAAGCTCTTGTCGCTGATGATGCCGTGGATCAGAAGGACGTCGCTGCCCTCACCTTTTTCCGAAACAGGCAGCTGCATACTCAATCCTGCAGCTCCTGTACCATTTCCCAAATAGCCTCTACGGAATCAAAGTTGGAATTCTCCATATACTCCATACCGATCTCAATGTCAAACTCCTCTTCCAGAGAAGAGATGAGGGAAGTGATATCGATGGAATCCAGGATCTTTCCCGTAACCAGCTGTGTCTCGTTTGCAAAATCCACGCCGGACTTCAGTTCTTCAAGCATTGCAATGATCTTTTCCATAGTGTTCTCCTTTTGTGTTTCTGTCTGATAGTTTACGCTTCCAGTTGCCGATAGACAACTTTTCCGGATTCGTTTTTGGGAATCTCCGGAATATAGAATACTTCAAAGGCCTTCTCGCTCAGATGGGTTCTTTGGGACAACCACTTTCTCACCTGATCGGTAATGGCTTCGTTGGTTACATAGGTCTTTACGTGATCGTCCGTTCCGGTGGATGCACAGTCCGTATCGAAGTTGGCCTTTACCAGCTGATCCAGCTCATCCAGGTTCACACGGTTTCCATAGACCTTTAAGAATCGTTTCTTTCTGCCTACGATATAGAAAAATCCATCTGCATCGAACTTTGCCATATCTCCCGTTACAAGACGGCCGCCTCTTTCATCTCCCTTTGCCAGGTCCTCAGCCTGCTCGGCGTAGCCCAGGGTTACATTGGCGCCCTCGTAAACCAGCTCGCCCACCGTATCCGGTGTAGTGATGGCGTCTCCGTTTACATCGATGAGGGTAAACTTTCCGCCGGGGATGGCCCGACCCATGCTGCCGTATTTTTCCACGCTGTACTCTGCGGGAAGATAAGCCATTCTGGCCGTAGCTTCCGTCTGTCCGTACATAACGATGAACTTCTTGCCCTGAGCTCTTGCCCACTCGGCAAATTCCTTGTGCAGCTCAGCTCCCAGCTTTCCGCCTGCCTGGGTCATATAGGAAAGATCCGGAAGATCCATCTTAAAGATCCGGAGCTTTTTAAGCATCTCATAGGTAAAGGGCACGCCGCCGAAGGAGGTGGCTTTTTCCGTCTTCATAAACTCCCAGAAGCCCTTCATATTCATGGGAAGATCTGTCAACAGGATGGTGGCTCCCACCTGCAGATGGGAGTTGATGATGGAAAGACCGTAGGTATAGTTCATGGGGAGGGTGGTAACAGGTCTTTCCTTTTCGGTAAGCTCCAGATACTGGGCAATGGATTCGGCGTTGGCCTGAAGATTTTTGTGGCTCTGGCGCACCAGCTTCGGACTTCCCACGGAGCCGGAGGTGGTAAGCAGCAGTGCCAGCTCTTCAAATAATACCGTGCCTGCATCCTGCCTGGCTTTCATCAATTTATAGTTGTGATGGGAAAAGATCTCCTCGTAGGAAGAAAAGTCTCCTTCACTTTCTGCCGGAAGATAGAGAAAATCCGGATGATACACTTCCAGCAAATGAGACAGAAGCTCTCTGTCGATCTTTTTATCCAAAAGAAGCGGAACCGTCCGGTTATTCAGACAGGCCAGATATCCCATAACACTGGCAGGGGAATTTTCGCAAAGACAAAAGGCCAGCTTCCCGGCTGTCAGATTGGCCTGCAGCTTTTTAACCTCCTGATCCAGCTCGGCATAGGTAAATCTGCTCCCATCCGAACTTACAAGGGCTGTTTTTTCCGAAGGCTGTAATTCAAAAAACATACACTCTCTCCCTTCTAATACTGCTGATACATAAAGTTACCCGCATCCGAACTTCCGTAGATTCCGAACAAAAATACGGTAAAGAACAGGATGTATAAAATAATGGCACTGACGATCTTCGGCTTTCGATTCAGCCAGGTAAAGATGCTTTCCTTCTGCTCGATAACGGCGATGAAGATTAAAACCAGAACACCGAAACCAAGTAAGGTAAAATTGAACCTGTTTAATTTGTAAGCCAGAAGATCTCCTCTGGTAATGCTTGTAAAGATGGATCCGATGATATGGATCCTTTGGCCCAGAGAGATCTGGGCTGCCAGAAATCTCCCCCCCATAAAAATACAGAAGATCTTAATGGTCTGCAAAATCCGGTACCAGATGGCATTTCGGTTGATGCCTATGGATTCGATCTTTGCCCCGATATCATCGGAGAAGGTAACGGAAAGAAGGATCAGGGTTCCGTAGTACAGACCCCAGGACACATAGCCTGCTCCGCTACC
>JAEEKV010000199.1 GCA_016282595.1 Lachnospiraceae bacterium | reverse complement strand
TTCCCCTCTTCGTCTACGAAGTTATAATAAGTCTCAATGGTGTAGTCCTTACCGGCCTGTCTGTTTTCGATCTTGGGAACCAGTTGTCCCTTGTCATTGACACTCGCACTTAGTCCGATCACGGGATTGGTAGTCATCGGCTTGATCTGAAAGCCTCTGTCTGCCGAAACGTTGAACGTGTATTTTCCATCAACCGGAGCCGGAAGCTCGCTGTTCTTTACAGAAACATAAACAACGTTTTTAAGATCTTCTTCTTTTGTAACTTCGCCGAAATTCTTGTATGCCCAAACAGTGAGTTTCTTCTTATCATCCACGCTGATGGTATTCTGGGATACGCTGTTTTCAGATACGGTAAGATCCTCTTTGGTAAACTTCTTCCAGTCAGGCAAGTCAACGGATACACTCTCTACCATCTCATCGATCGCATCATCATCGACATCTTCATCGGGCGTCAGAACCAGGATCAGATTCTGGTTTGTGTTCACAACATCTGCATCGATACTGATCGTCTCGGATGCTGACATGCCGCCCTGTGAATCAAGGGTTTCTTCTGTTTCTTCGGCAGAGAAAGGAATATCATTGGTATTGGTCGCATAAACTGCCACTACATAGGTGCCATCCCCCAAGTCGATGACATCAATATCACCCTGTTGCTGCATTCCGCTTTCGAAAGAGAGTTCCTCTTCAGCAACCTCTGCACCCTGACTATCCAGGATTTCATAGATATACTTACGATTTCCGTCCACTCCCGCATCTGCATTAAATCCTTGCTTAATGACGTATTTCGCTTCTGCATACAGATCACCGGCATATACATCTGCTGCAAAGCCGCCGGTCAATTCGAGATTGTTCATCCAATTGGTGAAAGCCGATGCGGTTGCGTCATCCCAGGTTACACTTTGCAGACTGAATCGGGTCGCAATATCCGTTCCAACCTGATACCCAAAGACAGATTTATCATCTACCTTCGTGGAAATCAATCCGCTGACACTGGTACAGCCGTAGATCTTTCTCTGCGGTGTTTGATATTTATATCGAGGTACGTACGCTTCGGCGACCGTGGAATGGATATCTCCATGAACCGTCATACTAAGGAAGTTTTCGAACCATACCGCAAACCAGGAAACCGAAGGACTTAAATTCTTCGTTGATCCTTCCGGAAGGATCGTGATCTGCAGATTACTTGCACCACCTACGGTGTATCCTTTAAAGTGATCGCCCTTATAATCCAGCTCAGCATCCTGTACGTAGAATTCCGCTCCAAGTTCATCGATGAATTTGAAATCCTTAACCGACAGATCATTTGCATATACCCCCAACTTGCTGGGGCCAACATAGACATTCAGCTTTCCTTCCAGGGCCTTGCAGACCTTTCCGTTTGCAGTTGCACGCAGAAGAACAGGCGGGATCGCATGCACATTTCCGCCGGAGTACTGCTCTACGGTATCCGCAATATTATAGGCACCAAGTCCTGCTCCCGTAATGGTCACAACCGGGGTGGAAGGCGTAATATCGATCCCTGCGCCGTTTTTCAGACCAAAATCGGCATAGAGCTTGTTCGGACAAAGCTGCCCGTTTTTCAGTCTCCGAAGTTCCAATTCCGCCTCTGTTTCAAACAGATCTTCTACTTCCAGTTCGAAGGAGAAGGCGTATTTCTCCCTTCCTTCAAAGGTGTTTACTTCACCTTCAATTCTGCCTGCGCCACCTTCAAATCCGAGAATGGAAAACTTCTCGGTATCGATAAAACCTTTTGCATTGATGCCGTTGACGCCAAAATCATCACCGCTTCCGCCGTAACTCAATTCCTGCATATCCAGGCCTGCCACGAACAGATTGATGTTCAGCTCACCCGCAAATACAATGTTTCCTTCTGTATCAATATTCGCTCTTGTGACATTTACGCCATTGCCCGGCAGATCGATATTGAAAATAGCAGCATTTTTCTCCGGATCGATCTCCAAAGCGATTCCCTTGTAGTCAACCTTTTCCTTCTTATTTTCCTCTACTTCAACCTCTCCCGGAACATCATAACCTTTAAACTTGACTGAACCGTACTGTGCATCATCAGCCGGCTGGTAGAACACAAAACTGGGAGCTTCAAAGGATACCTTGGATGCGTCAAACCGAAGCTCTCCTGCCGAGGTCATAGTCGCTCCCGGAACCTCCTCATTTCCACTCGTTTCCTGATTCCAGGTCATGTTGATGGAAGGACTCAGTTTTAAAGCCCCGCCATAAAACTGGTACAGTGCACCGATCTTTTTGTAAACGCCATAATAAGAAGCTACATACTCGGGCGGAATATAATCATCCACCACTTCATAATGGCTCCCTTGTTTTATAACATAAAGCATCTTTGCATTTTCACTGATCTTCACGTTTTGGGGTTTGATCACATCCGGTTCAACCATCTGTGTCGCAACTTCAGATTTTGACAAGATATCCCTGAATCCCCAGAGATGGTGGTCGTTCTTTCCGCTCACCATACCTGCAAACCAGGCTTCATGCCCTTCTACTGTCAGATTATAATTGCTGTAGGTGACGTGGCGGGCATATCCTTCTTCATCCGGATCCATAACGTGACCTGCAGCGCCTTGCTCATATTTCTCTTCTCCATCGGTATCACTCGACCAATAATTATACCTGTTGGAACCTGCCACAAAGGGCATTCCAAATCCGAAATCATCTACATACACCTCTGATACCAGGTTCTTTTTGGATGTATCCATGCCTGCGGAAATATTCTTGTTGTACATATTTCTGCCTCTGGAATCCATCATCTGAACCATTACGGAGGGAACTTCTTTGCCAACATTGGCATGACCCATTTTTGCAAAATCCTTAAAGGTCATGTTCATACGGTACCAGTCCTGGCCTTCCGTTCCCATAATCCCTTGCTGAAAGCTGCTCTCCTCATCATAGATGATCCTGCTTACAGAATGAACGCCCCAGTTCTGATAGCCGTTGGTGGAACTATCATCTTCCGGAATAAAATTTGGAAATTCTTTACTCCTCAAATCCCCTCTGTCCAGTTTCACAAGTTCAAAATTCAGCAGAATATAATAGGTTACCTGTGCTGTCTTCCTATATCTTCCCAGAGGGTCATAGGGTCTCCAATCGGGATCGAGCATTTCCCTGTTTTCGGTCACCTTCAGCTTCACAAACAGACCATCTCCCAACAGGCTGTCTTCTTTATCCTTAGCACGCCCATAATCCACAACACTGGCTGCGGAAATGTTCAGGTTTCTCCAATCCAGTTTTTCACTTTCCGCCAAGGAAGCGAAACTGGTTCTGCTCAGATCGATGGTTAGATCTGCCGGTGTGGCGATCTGGTGGGAGATCTCCTGAGCACCGTAACTGTCCAGCAAATCAGTTTGGCAGTTATTCAGCAACGCCATGGGGATCGTATGAGCGATCTTTCCGGCCCCTTTATTTTTTGAGAAAAGATTAATATCCCGTACGCAAAAATCGAAATGAATGTAATCATTTTCGATACTTGCATACTCCCTCTGATCCCTGGCATTGATAAAGGTTTTGTATGTCAACCCCTCTCCCATTGTCCTGTCACGGATCGCTCCGATGTAGGCTTCCACCTGCGTCGGATGCATGGTGATCAGCAAAACCATCGCAAGTACAAAGGCCGCCATCCTCTTCAAGTTTTTCAGTTTCTTCTTCAAACTATCCATAGTGTCCCTCCTCTTTTTAAACGGGGTCAGGCCCCCATTTTGCACAGTTTAATCTTCCTTGCCGTCATCCGGCTTTTTGTAATTCTTTACCAGAACTGTAACCACGACTCCCAGCATGAACGCCAAAAGGGCCGTCAGCACGTAGCCGCCGGCATTTTCGAACATCATAATGGAACCCGTGTAGGTTTCGGGCATCAGACCATGGTGTCCGCCGCCGCTTGCTATGAGTACAAACAGACCCATGCACAAAAGGCAGCTGCTCACAGAGAGCATGGTCTTTTCCTGCTGTTTCTTCTCCTGCATCCTCCGGTCTACCCGCTGATGCAGTTTCTCTACTCTTTCTTCCTTTGTCATCCTCTACCCTCCGTCTGAGCCGGCCCAATCTCCGGTCATTGCCAGACTTCCTGCTATCTACTTCGCGCTTGCTGAATCTGCATCCTCCGGTTTACACTCTTTAGAGTGCTTAGCTCAGACAGTTCGCTGCCGGAGGATCAGATCTCATCAATCGCTTATATAAAAAGACAGGTGTCTGTATTCAGTAAAAACAGACTCCTGTCTTATAAGTGTCATATTCTTTCAAAAAGTACTAACCAAAAGAACTGATTTTTTCAATTTTTCCTTTCAAGACCGTCAGATAGATCCAGATCATAGCCACCGGAGCGGCACTGGCGATCCAGAGTCCGATGCCTTCCCGGCCCACGATGACGTTAAAGATGGCATGAAAGGTAATGGCGCAGCAAAGGGCTGCAAAGACGCCCGTCACCCGCAGCCAGGGCTGGTTCCAAAGCACCATCACACCGATGGACAGCATCACGCCACAGACCACGTGCATGGCTCCTGTGCCGAAGCCTCTGATGAGAAGCCCCAGCAGATCGGAGCTTCCGTTTGCTGTCAGGAAGCAGACATTTTCAAAGGTGGCAAACCCCAAAGATACCAGTAAGATACCGGATAAGATATCCTTTCTCTTGGGCTCAAATACCAGCAGGTAAAACAGGATGGGTATCAGCTTGACAAATTCCTCAACCGCCGGGGCGATCTCAAAGGATGCCAGCTCTCTTCCGATCTCTGTCAGGAGGGTGAAAAACCCTGTAACGTAGGAGGACAGTATGCAGCAGGTCATCCCGCAAAGCAGAAAGGCCAACACCTTTCTCCAGGCTTTATCCAAAAGCAGGATAGCCAGAACCAGAGGCGCTGCCAGGCAGATATACACATTTTCAATATAGATCATGTCTCCGCCTCCTTTACGTCTTATCGGTATTTCCGGTTTCCTGCCCGGCTGCCTTGTCTATGCAAAGGCCCACCAACGCCAGAGGGAAGGACAGGCTCAGCAGCACATCAAAGGTATAGTAGATGATCTCGGGGATTTTTGTCTCATCCCAAAAGCAGGAGGCCGTCCACATGGTATATTCCAGGATACAGAACAGCAAAAGCACTGCAGCCATCTGTCGAAGCCGTCTTACGCTGTGTGTATTTAGCAGCTTGGCATCTTTCGTATCCGCAAAAGCAATAAAGCATCGCGATAAGGCAAGTCCCATGATGATGGCGTAGATGATATTGCTGATCACATCTCCCAGCTGCATATAGAAAAATCCCATCCCAAAGGTAAATACAAAGGAAAGATAGGGCCACAGCTTCGCCGGAGTATGGCGTTTTTTCAGGGGCAGGGTATTCTCCCCGAATGCATTTTTCTCTTCCATCTTCAAAAGCAGATACAAAAACAGATAAGCTCCGTACCAGCTCATGTCGGAAACCCACTTCACCTCGGGAGTCTGGCCGAAATAAAAGAGGCAGATCTGCCAATAGAGGTCCCCCAGCAGGTAACTTCCATAGAAAAAAAAGAGCAGGGTTAATGATCTGTCCCTTCTCTTTATTGCCTGCAGCATGCAAATGATGCAGCATATGATCAATACGAGAACCTGAAAGGCATTTTCTATGGTCTCAATCATGATCCGTTTTGATCCCTTCTTTTTCCAGTTGCG
>JAEEKV010000026.1 GCA_016282595.1 Lachnospiraceae bacterium | reverse complement strand
TTTGCCCTGGAAACTGGGGATCTGTATCGCCATTGCATTCGTCACCTTTTTCCTGGTACTTAGACTGGATGATGAACCCAATTACCAGTTTGTCCTGAGAATCCTCAAATATGTTGTCCTTCCCAAGCGTTTTTCCCGTGTCTATGATGACGCTATGATGCGGGATATCCGAACCGGTAAGCTTCGCAGGGATGTGATCGAGAACTATCGGGAGCAGAACAAAAAAGAAGGCAAGAGAAGAAAGAAAGCCGAAGAGGAGCTGTTCGAGGAGAAAAGCGATCTTACAGCAGAGGAGATGGCAGAAGCATCCTTTGAGGAAACAGAGACACCGGAGTCAGCAGAAGCCATAACCGGTGAAACCACCGAGCCGGAGGCTGAGACTGCAGAGCCGGAAGCAGAGGAAACTGAGGCGGCTGAGTCTGAAGTATCAAATGAGACTGACGCCGGGGAATCTGAGAAGCCCGGGACAGCGGATGAGGCAGACCCTTATGGCACACTGAAGAGTGACCGGGAGCTGGCTAAGGAGAAAAAGAAACGGGAAAAAGAACTGATCCGGGAGGAAAACCGGATCTTAAAGAGCAAGACCGCTACCGAGGAGGAGAAGAATGCGGTCTGGATGGCGCGCGCAGAGCGCTCCGCTTTGAAGAAAAAGGAAAAAGAGGAAGCCAAAGAGGGAAGCTCTCCGGGCGAATTCATGGAGAACCTCATTGCGTTTACGGATATTAAGGACGGCTTTATCGAGTATGGCGGAAAGTACTACGGCAAGGTCATTGAGATCGATCCCATCGAGTTTCGGTTCTTCTCACAGCATCGCCGTAACAATTCCATTGAAAACGGGATCGGCAAGACCCTTCGCAGCATACAGGAGGGCAACTATGCCAATATCATAAAGATCGAGCGCCCCGTCAAGTATGACGATTACATCGAGCGGGAGTACGGGCGTCTCGAGCAGCTCAAAAAGTCCTATGAGAGCGGCATTCTGTCCGAGGACGAGCTGAAGGCCAGAGTGGAAGTGCTCTATGACAGGATCAATGAGCTGACCACGATGTGCTTTGATGAAAAGGTCGTTACGGCCTATTACTATCTGGCGCTGTTTGAGCAGGATCGGGCGCGCCTGAACCTGCAGATCAGCAATGCCATACACAATTTGGAGCAGGGCGAGCTGACCGGTCATGTGCTCGATACCAAGGAGCTGGCAGTATTTTTGAAATATACCAACCAGCTGGATTTTGATGAGCGTGAGATCGACGAGATGGATCCGGAGGATTATGCCCAGTGGGCCATGCCGGAAAATGTGCGGATCAAGGTCCGGGATACGATCGTCAGCGGCGTTGTGACCCATACCTACAGAGTCAGCGGCTACCCGACGCTGGTGGGAGATGCCTTCCTGGCAGGCGTCATGTCCATTCCGGGCACGAAGGTTGTGCTCAAATGTACTCCGATCGACAGAAACAAGGGTATTACGGCGATCGACCGCTCTCTTCAGGAGCTGCGCAGCCAGTACCAGAATACCAACGTGGATTCCAAGCTCATCGAGCTGGGCCAGCATATTTCCTCCCTGAGCGGGCTTTTGACAACGCTTCAGGGTGACAATGAGACACTGATGGATGTCAATATCTATGTAACGGTCTATGATATTGCGGCATCCAGGATGGATCCTTCCGTGGACGCACCCGTAAAGTCCTCTCTGCCCGTGATCGGAGAGATGGATAAGGTGGTGCGTCAGCTTTGGAGTGAGGAAAATGTCCGGGTTTCCAGATTGGATTTCGATCAGCTCAATGCCTTCATCGGATCCCAGGTTTCCAACTACGATCCCCTGAAGAAGCTTTCCCGGGGAATGCCCTCCAACTCCGTGGCGGCAACCTTCCCCTGGATCTATGCCCATATATCCGATACGGCAGGCTTTAAGCTTGGTAGTGCCGAGGGAATCCCCGTATTCGTGGATTTCTTCCGCAGGGATAATGAGAGGATCAACTCCAACATGGTGATCATCGGTAAATCCGGTTCCGGTAAATCCTATGCCACCAAATCGCTCCTTGCCAACCTTTCCGCAGACGATGCCAAGATCTTTATTCTCGATCCCGAGAACGAATATACGGAGCTGGCCGGCAATATGCACGGTAAGATCATCAACGTGGGAAATGCGCAGTACGGCAGACTGAATCCCTTCCATATCATCACCGCGCTGGATGATGACGAGGAGGATGGCACCGGCACCGTAACGGGAAGCTTTGCCACCCATCTGCAGTTTTTGGAGGAGTTCTTCAAGCAGATCCTGCCGGATTGTGAAAAGGATGCACTGGAGTATCTGAACTCTCTGGTAGAAAGAATGTACACCAACCGTGGCATCTATGCGGATACGGATCTGTCCGGCTATGCACCGGAGGATTATCCGATCTTTGACGATCTGTATGATGAGGTTCTGGCGGAGTTTGAAAGAACGGAGAATGAGTACCTGCGTACCATGCTGCGTACGCTGATCAACTATATTGCCAAATTCTCTACCGGCGGACGCAATGCCAATATCTGGAACGGTCCCTCTACGGTTACCACGGAGGAGAACTTTACCGTATTCAATTTCCAGAGCATGCTTTCCAACCGGAATACGACGATCGCCAACGCCCAGATGCTTCTGGTACTGAAGTACATTGACAATGAGATCATCAAGAACAGGGATTACAACACCAGATACAATCTGAACCGTAAGATCGTGGTGGTCATCGATGAGGCACATGTCTTTATCGACGAGAAATTCCCCATCGCTCTGGACTTTATGTTCCAGCTTGCCAAGCGTATTCGTAAGTACAACGGTATGCAGATCGTTATCACCCAGAATATTAAGGACTTCGTGGGCAGCGAGGAGCTTGCCAGAAAGTCCACGGCTATCATCAATGCCTGCCAGTACAGCTTTATCTTTGCCCTGGCGCCCAATGATATTCACGATCTGTGCAAGCTCTATGAGAAGGCCGGCGGGATCAATTCCCACGAGCAGGAGCAGATCATGCAGGCACCGAGAGGACAGGCCTTTACCGTGCTTTCGGCATCCAGCCGTTCCACCTTCCAGGTGGAGGTTCCGCCTTCCATGGTGGATATGTTCCAGAAAAAAGAATATACCAGCCACTACTTCATAGGAGAGCAGGGTTATGCGAACTGGGAGAGCTTTGTGGCAGCCAGCCGGAGCATCCACGATCTGTCCGCAGCCGCCAATCGTGCGGCAGAGCAGATCGTCAGCGAAAACAGGCCGAAGAAGAAGGCGGTCACCTTCAATATTCTGACAGAAGAAGAGATGGCAGCCAGAACAGCCGCTGTCAGCGACGTTATGCAGGAGAGCGTATCCCCGGAGCAGACAGACGATCTGCTGCCGGATGATCTGCTGTTTGATGACGATATGACGGATGAGCAGCTCGATGCCCTGCTTGCGCAGAGAAGAGAGCAGAGAGTTGCAGAGGGCGGCGAAGAGACGACCGAAGCGCTTTATGAAGAGACAGCTGCCGGGGAGCCGGCATTTGCCGCAGAGGAAGAGTCCTATGCTGCAGAGGAAGAGACCTATGCTGCAGAAGAAGCAGCAGATGCAGGATACGAGACAACTTATGAGGAAGAAAAACCGAAGGCTGCTTCAGCTGTACAAGGCCACGTGGAAAAAACAGCTGCGGCTGCTGCGGTATCATACAAAGCACCTGCGCGCAGCTATCGGGAAAGCAGATCCGAGGACGTTGATCACGAGATCGAAGTGCTCAGACGGGAGATGGAGCTGGAAAGAAACCGCCTGGAGGCAGAGCGCTTAGAGACTCAGAGAAAGACCATCGAGCTCGAAAAGGCGGCACTCGAGGCACAAAAGAGCGCGGGCATTCAGGATGCGGTATTAAAGCTTGGCGAAATGCTGCAGGTGATGCAGCAGCAGATGATGCTGCAGCAAAGCGGCGCTTCCGTGCAGGTCCCGGCAGCAGCTGTGCAGATCCCCGTACCGGCAGTGCAGATCCCGGCAGCGACTGTGCAGACATCCGCTATCGCACCATCTTTCAGCGCAGCACCTTCTCTTTCCGAAGAAGAGGAGCCTTTCGCATCGGATCTGTTTGCAGAGGATACCGATACGATGCAGACCTCTTCGGAGAGCACTTCCTGGGATATGGAGGATCAGGATCTCGAAACCGCTTCTTCCGCTTCCGACTTCGATTTTGGCTTCTCTATGGAGGATGACTTTGAGGCGGAGGATGAGCTGGATGACGAGGAGCTTACCGATGAGGAGGTTGAGCTTCTGGCAGATGACGAGCTTCGGAACAGAGAACTCTCCTTTGCGGATCTTTCCGAGGGAATCGATGCGGATGAGGAAGAAGATGAAGATTCCGATGATGATGAGGACTTTGACCTTGACTTTGATCTGGATGATGAGGATGAGGATGAAGACGCCGATCTTCCGGATGCGGATGAGTTTGAGAAATTCCTGTTTGGTGATGATGACGATGATGAGGAGGATGATGACGACGACGATGACGACGATGGCCTGTCCTTCAACATCTTCGACATGTTCGAGCAGGAAGCTGAGTATATGGAGAAATACAACCCCATGGATGACTTCATGGAGGGAGAGGATGATATCCTTGAGATCACAATTGAACAGCTCACCGAGTACAATGCCAATCGCAGAAAAATGAAGAACCAGGCAGGTTGATGCAACCAATGGCCGGGATCTGAGGTATTAGGGGTAGAGAAAGCAGAGATTCTCTGCGTGTGGCAGACAGAAAGCGAGCAAAAAAGGAGTTACAGAGCATGAATACCAGACAGCACAGCAAACAGTATAGAAGAGGGAAAAAGACAGTAGCCATGCTGCTTTGTCTTTTCCTGATCACAGGTTTGTTTTCCGTGGGCGGCTTAATGGGCGCTCTTTCGGCCTTTGCGGATGATGAGAAAGGCACCAGGTATTTTCAGGATAAGATCACGAAGGAGATCATTGAACTGGGACCTGAATTTGACGACTATGAGCCTACGGCCTCCGGCGTTTTCATAAAGGACTCCGGTGAAAAAGCGACCTTCTACGATCCCATCGGAAAGAAGACCTATGATGTGCAGGGATTAATCAGCGCTGCCGGCAGAGGAGACGTTGCGGGGTATTATCATTTTGCCACAACGGAATCCTATTACAATGGAGAGTTTTATGTGGTAGTCAGGATGGAATCGGATGATCCTCATGGAGTTGGGGTTGCCAAAAATGTCCAGACGGGAAAGCTTGAGTTTGTAAATACCGAGAATATCAATGAGAAATATTATTACGGCTTTACCCGTATGTCCGATGACATTACCTCCTCCTACAGATACATCAAAAACGGGGTAAGTGAAGAGGTGTATAAGGTGGGATATCAGTATCTGGCCTATGAACCCACCTGTTCCGGTCTTTTGATGAAGGGATCGGGGGCAGATGCAATGTTTTATGACCCGATGACCGGGAAGGATTATACAGCGGACAGTCTCAACGCCGCTATGGGCGGAGACCAGAAAACCACCAATAAGGAGTTTAAGATCAAAAAAATAAACGGGGATTCCTATATCCAGAATGAGTATTACGGTACCATTATCGTACTTCGCTCCAAGGATAATACCGCTTCCCCCTTTTATTATCGGAACTACAGCAACATGATCACGAACTATGGTTATCCCTTAAAGGACCTTTCCGAGGAAGAGGCTGCTGCCTATGAGGAAGCAGAAAACAACGCAACAGGGGGCATTCGGTACTTCAGGGATCTGGTTACGGAGGATATCATAAAGCTGGGACCTGAGTTTGCAGGCTTTGAGCCCACCTATTCCGGCGTTTTTGTAAAGGGAGAAAATCTCGAGATCAAAATATATGATCCCCTTAACAAGAGAATGTATGGATACGCAACGATCAAATCCATACTGAATCTGGGCTTTGGCGATAGATATAAGATGGAGAAGAGTGAGCTGGATAAGCTGCCATATCTCCGTATTCAGGACAAGAAAAACGCATATTACAGCCAGTATCTGGATAGAACCGATAAGGGCTTTACCCTGATCGAAACCTCTAAGAAAAGCCATGCTCACGGCTTTAAGGAGCTGAGTGCGGCAGAGTTGGCGGCCTATATGGAGGAAGGAAATATCCAGAGTAAGCTTAAGACCCTGGAGGAGAAACGCCAGAAGCTCTTAGAGCAGTACGAGGAAAAGAAGAAGGCGGAGCAGGAGGGAACCACGGTTTCCGAGAATACGCCGGTTCTGGATGATGAAACAGCCCAGTCCGATATTTTTGATCCGTCCAAGAGCGGCTATTTTATCAATCCGGAGGAGGGCACCACGGCCGTTTCCGTTGAGCAGGGGTATCAGCCCTTTGCCGGCGGCTACTTTATCAATATGGATGTGGAGCTGATGCTCGATGCCAATAACGGTATCATTTCCGATCTGGATCTGGCGATCACGGCCGGAAAGAGCAAGCTGATCCCGGAGGGAGTTACCCCGACCGGATGGAGCATTGAGAATGGTCTTTTGATCATGACCCTGTCAGACGGCAGCAAGCTGGCCTATGACGGTGATCTTCGGCAGCTGACGAGCGTGGAAGCCTTTCAGGCCAAGGTAGAGAGGGAGCATCTTGCGGTCTTCGAACAGATCGCGGAAGCAGATGTCTATCAGTATCAGGTATCCAAGTTTATCGATGAGGATCCCACGGAAATGTGGGAGGATCTTCTGCTTAGCGCTGATGCAAGCAGCGATCAGGGAACGCAGGGCGGCGCCGCGGGCGAAACGAAGGTATATGAGGTACCTGTCGGAGGGACCTTTTTCGGAGACGGATATCTGTATTTTGGTGACCGTACCAAAAAAGCCGGTATGATCATCAATATCAGAAGCGGGGAACGCTTCAAGATCTATACCCCGGATTATACCATGCTTTGCACAACTGCAAAGGTAGAGGATGGCGGACTGGTCTTTAACGGAAAGTTCTATGATCCTTCCGTAAAGAAATGGTCCGCATCCAAGCCTGTCGGAAAAGGCAAAATGAGTAAGGTCCAGGTGATCGGAGACAAGATTCTTCGAAACGGCGAGGTAGCCTGGCAGGATAACCTGACACTTGAGATCGTCATTGCCAAGAAGGGCTGGATCCCTCTGCACGGCGGTGCCTTCTTAGATGAAGGCATGAAGACCTATAAGGTCGGAGAGACCGGCGAGGTTAAGAATGTTCCCAACGGCTATACCAGACTGTACCATTCCAATCTCTATGATCCGGTATCCGGCAAGATCTTAAATGCTGCTACCGGGCAGCAGGAAAACAGACTGAATGCGGAAAGTCAGGGCGAGTATGTGCTCTTTGATCTGAGCGGACAGCAGGATACTTCCTCCGGTCAAAGACCCGAGCAGCAGACGGCGGATGCCAATCCCGAGCAGGATACCACCATACCCTTCGTGGAGGCGGCACCCAACACCTATATTTTGGAAGCAACCACCGGTGCGGAAGCCGGTGATAACATCGCATTCTTCATCATCACTTACAAATCGGAAGGGAAGGAGCGTTCCATCTATGTGTTCCCGAAGGCAGGCGATTTTGCCGACGGTATGCGGGAGATGAATGAAGCGGCGGAAAAGAACAATGTCAATATTACCGCGATCAATCAGGACTATATGAGCTATACGGATGTGGTGAATGCCAGCCCGGTCGGAACCGGTAATGCCGGCATTGTACCGCTGCAGTCTGAGAGTAAAAACCAGGTGCTGTTTCACACCAAGGAGCCCATTGACGAGGTTACCAATGTGCAGTTCTTTACGCACTACGTTAAGGGCGGACATAATGGCTGGACTTGTCAGGGGCTGAGCATCTATGAGGTGGAGAACATTTACGGTCTGGATATGGTGGGCGGTTTCTCCAAGGAGTATTTTGCCAACTTCTCAGGAAAGCTGCTTTCCGATGTCATCTTCAAGAATTCCTCCAGCGACGGGGGCTTTCGAACCTTTACATGGGCCAATGATGAGATCCTGAACTTTAACGGACGCTATGTGGAAGCAGCGGACGGCACCAGATCCTTCCAGAAGGACCCCTATTCCTCCATTATCACCGGAGGATTTGACAATGACGGTGTATATGACCCCAACACCAATGACCGGTACGGGTTCCGTATCGACTTTGCGGATCAGGCGGGCGCCGGACTGGAATGTCTGTCACACCGTACAAAATCCAACCTGAAGAGCGGCAATTACGTGGAATCTCTGGCGATGCGGATGGTTTATACCGATGTAGCCGGAAAGACCAGAGTCCTCTCCGTGCCGGTGATCACCAATGCCCTGAAGTGGGCTGCGGATCATGGGATCGGACAATCGGAGGTGGCCGGTGTTTATCAGGTGGGGCAGAGCCTTTACTTTGAAGGTATGATCCCGGGATTTGCCAGAGTCAACACCATTTCCCTGACGACAGGAAATGATAAGGCCATAGCCCTTTGCGGGATGAAGAAGCAGGGTTCGCCCAATGCAGTCCGTCAGGAAAGACAGAATCTGAGCAAGGAGGATTCCATCGCCATCAGTCTCTTTGCCATGTACCATATTAAGGATGGTGTATCGGTGAAGGCCGGTATGGATGGCTCCTTTGTCAGCTATGCGTATTCCGGAATGCCTATTTTCTATCGTAAGGCAGAGACAGAATACGGACTTGAGGTGGAGCCCAATACGGAGATCACCCTGCAGCTGACGACACCTTCCTCCGAAAATGATCTGACACCTCCGGGCTGGAACAGTAAAAAGTATCTGATCGGGGTAACCACGGATCAGTCCAGGACCTCCGGAACGCTGGCGGATGTCAAGATGCAGTTTGAATATACCAATACCTCCGGACTTCCGGGCAAGACAGACTGGTATTCCCTTCGTGAGATGGCCAAGAGCTTTTACGGCTTCTGGTATTCGGATACCACCAAAAACGGCGACTTCGGCTATGTGGCCGGTATGTCTCCGGGCAATACGATGTACTTTATCATTTCCGTACCGGATGTGGATCAGTTTACCAATGCAGCCTACCAGCTGGAGAGTGGTACGGATGACTGGCAGACCAACGGCCTGCAGATCTGGGCACTGGATTCGGTATCTCCTCTGGAAAGTGACTGGACCCAGGTTAACAGCCAGAATGGCGATACCATCCTGAAGAGTGATGCCCGTTTTTACAGAGAGTTCTCCGGAATCAATATCCTGAACATCGTGGGTTCTACGACCACAGGAGATGCGGATGAGGATGACCAGAGAGGCAGTGAGTATTCCTACCTGCCGGATTCTTTGCTGGTACAGAGTGGTGAGCCTGTGGAGTGGATCTTTAAGTCCAAGGATCTGGAAGAGACCGAGGAAGAGGCCTTTGCTAACATCGGTTATGATATGACCTATGAAGATTGCCTGCAGAACTTCGGATTTGATAAGGCAAGACAGTCTTATACCGTAAAGGTAAAGGTTTCCGATCAGGCCATTGACCTGTCCGGAAACGGAGACTGCGGATCCAAGAATAATTTCTACT